>NZ_JAGWCT010000019.1:0-53444 GCF_020657815.1 Clostridioides sp. ZZV15-6597
TCTGTAAAGATAATATTTAGTTTTTCAATGTAATTATCACTATTTTTATTAGAGTATTCAATTCGCCTTATCAATAAATCCCATTCTGATTTTGTAATATATTCTATTATTTCTCGTTTTGATTTGAAGTAATTATATACTGTACCTGCACTTATACCACACCTTTGAGCTATTTTTCTTATACTAATATTTGAGTAATCTTCTTCCAAAATCATATCTCGAGACACTTTTAGTATATCTTCCTTTACGTTTTCTAAAATCTTAGGCATATGACCACCTCTTCTATTAAAATTATTATGAACACTGTTTATTATAAACCTTTAAAATTTATTAATCAATATGAAAGCTATAATGTATAATATTAATATATAGATATGGTGTAAAATAAATGTCTTATTATATAAGTATTTAATCTAATTAAATTTATATTTTTTATATTTAAACAGGAATATGTACTAAAATTATGTAATATTAGATTTTTCTTTTTAATAAGTTAATAATATTATTATATGATAAGGAGAGTAAAATGATGGAAAAGAAGTATGTAATGGCACTAGACCAAGGAACAACTAGTTCAAGAGCTATATTATTTAATAAAAAAGGTGAAATAGTAAAAATTGCGCAAAAGGAATTTAAACAGATTTATCCAAAAGCTGGCTGGGTAGAACATGACCCTATGGAAATATGGGGTTCACAAAGTGGGGTAATGAGAGAGGTCATAGAAACAGCAGGTATAAGACCAGAAGAAATTGCTTCAATAGGTATAACTAATCAAAGAGAGACTACCATTGTTTGGAGTAGGTATACTGGGAAACCGATTTATAACGCAATAGTATGGCAATGTAGAAGAACATCAGAAATCTGTGATGTACTCAAAAGTAAAGGATTAGAGGAATCGATAAAGGAAAAAACGGGTCTTTTGATAGATGCATACTTTTCAGCAACAAAGATAAAGTGGATACTAGATAATGTAGAAGGTGCTAGAGAAAAAGCAGAACAAGGCGAATTATTATTTGGTACTATAGATACATGGTTAATATGGAACTTAACGCGTGGAAAAGTACATATAACAGATTATTCAAATGCATCTAGAACGATGATGTACAATATAAATAACTTAGAGTGGGATAAAGACATACTACGAGAACTAGATATACCAATAAGTATGTTACCAGTAGTAAAACCTTCTAGCTATGTCTATGGTCATACAGATGAACGTATGCTATCAGGAGCTAAAATACCTATTGCTGGATGCGCAGGAGACCAACAAGCAGCCTTGTTTGGTCAAAATTGTATTGAAGAAGGTACTGCAAAAAATACTTATGGAACAGGTTGCTTTCTACTTATGAACACAGGTAACAATATAGTTAAATCTAAACATGGTTTGCTTACAACAATTGCTTGGGGTGTTGATGGAAAAGTAACTTATGCATTAGAAGGAAGTATATTTATTGGAGGGGCATCTATCCAATGGCTTAGAGATGAACTTAAAATGATTGAATCTGCAAGCGATAGTGAAATTTATGCAAATAGAGTAGAAGATACTAATGGTGTGTATGTAGTACCTGCATTTACAGGTCTTGGTGCTCCATATTGGGATATGTATGCTAGAGGGTCAATATTGGGTATTACAAGAGGTGCAAAAAAAGAGCATATAATTAGAGCAACATTGGAATCAATTGCGTACCAAACAAAAGATGT
Organism: Clostridioides sp. ZZV15-6597; assembly: GCF_020657815.1. Classification (NCBI taxonomy): domain Bacteria; kingdom Bacillati; phylum Bacillota; class Clostridia; order Peptostreptococcales; family Peptostreptococcaceae; genus Clostridioides; species Clostridioides sp. ZZV15-6597. The sequence continues at coordinate 1,702 of NZ_JAGWCT010000019.1, forward strand.
ATTAGAAGCAATGCAACACGATTCAAAATTAAAATTAAAGTCATTAAAGGTTGATGGAGGAGCAAGTAATAATAATTTCTTAATGCAATTCCAGTCAGATATACTAAATGTAGATATAGATAGACCTAAAATAGTAGAAACTACAGCTTTGGGAGCTGCTTATTTAGCAGGATTGTGTGTAGGATTCTATATTGGAAGAAATGAAATTACATCAAAATGGTCAGTCGAAAAAGAGTTTAATCCAAATATGAGTGAAGAGAAGAGAAGTAGATTATATAAAGGTTGGAAGAAAGCTGTGTCAAGAGCTTTAAGTTGGGAAAAAGAAGATGAGCAAGACCTTTAAAGGTTAGATGCATTTGAATTTAAAAGTAGGGCTTTTGTAAAGCTCTACTTTTTTATTTTTACTTTTTTATTCTCAAATTTATATTTTTGTATAGTTGTAACCAAGTAGTATAATCTATTTTTCATTTTCGTATAAAAACATTGGTATAGAATTATAAATATGCTGGTCCCCAACAACCAAAAGAATATCTCCCTCTAAAAATTCAATATATGGACCAGGAGAGATTATAAGTTCCTCACCTCTTTTAATTGCAACGATTGTAGCCCCTGTATTTTGCCAAAACTTAGTTTGTGCAGCTGTTTGGCCAATGTACTTACAATTAGAATTTATTGTGAACTGAACGGGCACTAAGGGGTTTATTATTTCGAGTCTATTAGAATAATCTATAATTTTATTTATAGTATCTAAGATTTCATTTTCTAGATTTGATTTAGTATCTATTAAATTGTAAAGTGTTGATTTATATGATGATATATTTGTAATGTCTCTATATTTTTTTATAAAAGAAGAAGCTTTGCCTGGTGATAATACAATAACACCTTTACCTTTTATGCTTTTAACAACACCAATATCTTCTAAAATTTTAACAGCTCTCCTTATAGTTTCTGGTGATACGTTGTATTTACCAGCCAAAACAGAGCGTCCAAACAATACTGAATCTTCCTGTATTTCACCTGTATATATTTTATTTGCAATATCCAAAGCTATCTTTTGGTATATTGGCATAGTATAGTTTTTTTCCATTGTTTTTCCTCCAATATAAAATTTATGTTAAAAAATATATAATCTTAATAATACTATTGTATAATTTATAAATTTATATGTCTACATTATGTACAAATATTGTCGTTTTTTTAAAATAATATTTTAACATGCATTTAGTATACATATTTTTATTTTGCTCTTCAAAGTATGTAATGAAGTATTTAAGGGAATTTAAAGACATTCTATGGAGAAAAATAAATAATTATATAGATGAAATAAACAAATGAATGAAAAAAAACACTTCTGTCTTGCATATAAAGTTATTAAAATTGAAAAATGCTTTAAAAATGAAAGTCAAAAGCTATAATTTATCTATAAATAATTAATTATTAACTAAAAAATAGGAAAAATGTTTTTTGAAAAAGAACTACAAATGAATGTCGATTTAAAATAATTGCAAAAAAATTCCTTAAATGGTAAAATTATATTAATTAAATGTATTGAAATAGTTGGAAAAATAAAAATGCATACAAGTAATAAAATATTTCATGCAATATATATAATAAACAAAATTTAAAAATTAAAACTACTTATTCTATCAAAATGTTAGCAAGGGGGGTCATAAATTGTATAAAGTAGATTTAAATAGCGATTTAGGAGAAAGTTTTGGAACATATAAGATTGGTTTAGATGAAGAAGTCTTAAAATATATTTCATCAGCTAATATAGCCTGTGGATTTCATGCAGGAGATCCTAGTCACATGGATAAAACAGTAAAACTTGCCAAAGAAAATGGAGTTAAAATAGGAGCACATCCAGGTTTTTTAGATTTAATAGGATTTGGAAGACGTGAGATAAAAATAACAAAACAAGAAGCTAAAGATTATACAAAGTATCAATTGGGAGCATTAATGGCATTTGCAAGTTCAAATGGATGTAATATACAGCATGTAAAGCCACATGGAGCTTTATATAATATGGCTGCAAAAGACAAAAATTTGGCCATGGCTATTTGTGAAGCTATATATGAAGTTAATAAAGATATTACTTTGTTAGGGCTATATAATAGTGAAATGATAAGTTCAGCTAAAGAGATTGGACTTAAGTTTGCAAATGAAGTATTTGCAGATAGAGCCTATGATAGCAACGGTTTTTTGGTTCCAAGAAATGTAGAAGGAGCCGTTATACATGATACAGAAACTGCAATAGATAGAGTTGTTAAGATGGTAAAAGAAGGAACAGTGGAAACCATAACTGGTGAAATTATACATATTAAAGCAGACTCTATATGTGTGCATGGAGACAATCCAAAAGCAATAGAGTTTGTTAAAGAAATAAGAAAACGTTTTGAATTAGAAAGTATAGAAGTTTGTCCATTAGAAAATATGGAAGTTTGTTCATCAGAGGACATATTGTAAGGTTGATAATATGAGGGGGAAATAAAATATGAGTACAAAAAATATTACTGATAACGAAAAAGGTAAAAAAGACGTTGGGGCACTTATAGGAGCCGCATTTATAATGGCAACATCAGCAATTGGGCCAGGGTTTTTAACTCAGACAGCACAGTTTACTCAAGATTTTGGGCCAAGTTTTTCATTTGTAGTATTAATTACAACTATCCTTTTTATAGGAGCTCAAGTAAATGTATGGAGAGTAATTGGTGTATCAGGGCTTAGAGGTCAAGATATAGCAAATAAAATAGTACCTGGATTGGGTTACTTTGTAGCTTTTTTAGTAGGTCTTGGTGGATTAGCTTTTAATATAGGAAATGTTGGTGGAGCTGCACTTGGTATGAATGTAATGTTTAATATGAATATGACATTAGGAACTATATTAAGTGGATTAATAGCAATATTTGTATTTATGTCAAAGAATTCAAATTCTTTAGTAGATAAGATAACTAAGTTTTTAGCATTAGGCATGATAATTATAGTTGGATATGTAGCAATATCAAATCATCCTCCTGTTGGAGAAGCAGTTTATAGAATGGTAAAACCAGAAAATCCAAAGATATTGATATTTCCAATAATAACTCTACTTGGAGGAAGTGTTGGAGGATATATAACATTTGCTGGAGGACATAGATTAATAGATGCTGGAATAACAGGTGAAGAAAATATAAAAGAAATAACTAAATCATCTCTTTTAGGGATATTAGTTGCAACTATGATGAGGGTACTTCTATTTTTAGCAATATTAGCAGTAGTTTCAAAAGGGCTTCAACTTGACCCAGAAAATCCAGCAGCTTCAGCTTTCAAGTTTAGTGCAGGAGCGATAGGATATAAATTCTTTGGGCTTGTATTATGGTCTGCTGCAATTACATCAGTTATAGGAGCTGCTTATACATCAGTTTCTTTCTTAAAGACGCTAAATCCTTTTATAGCAAAAAATGAAAAGTACTTTATAATAGCATTTATAGCTATATCAACACTTATAATGGCATTTATAGGTAAACCAGCAACTTTATTAATTTTAGCAGGTGCTTTAAATGGTTTAATACTTCCAATAACTTTAGGAATAATGCTTATAGCATCTAAGAGAAAAGATATTGTTGGTGATTATAAACATCCTACATGGCTTTTGATATTTGGATTAATAGTAGTTTTAATATCTGCTTATGCAGGAATAACTTCTCTTAGTAGTCTAAGTACTTTATTTGCTTAATTTAGAAGAGGTGACATTTATGGAAATTAGATACTTGCTATCAGGAGACAAAGCAGTAGTTGCTGAATTTGGAAATGAGATATCAGAAGATATAAATAAAAAAGTAATTTCGTTTATGAGAGCGATAGAAATATCCAATCTTAAAGGTATTGTCACAGAAATGGTGCCAACATACAGGTCACTTATGATAAGTTACAATCCCTTGAAAATAGATTTTGATAGTTTAATTGAGAGTTTAAAAAAAATAGAAAATAATTTAGAAAGTATAGAGCTACCAAAACCTAAAATACATGAAATTCCAGTATGTTATGATAAGGTATTTGGTATAGATATTGAAACTGTTGCAAGCTACAATAATCTGACTGTAGATGAAGTCATAAATATACACACAGGCAGAGAGTATTTAATATATATGTTAGGATTTACTCCTGGATTTCCATATCTAGGTGGAATGGATGAAAGAATAGCTACACCTAGATTAGAAGTACCAAGAACTAAAATTTACGGTGGAAGTGTGGGAATAGCTGGTTCTCAGACAGGCGTATATCCTATAGATAGCCCTGGTGGATGGCAAATAATTGGTAGAACACCTTTAAAACTATATGATGAAAATAGAGAAGAGCAAATTTTACTTCGAGCTGGAGATTTTATAAAGTTTGTTCCAATAACTTTAGATGAATTTATAGAAATTGAAAAAAATAATTTAAGTGTTTAAAAATAGTGATAATGCAGGGAGTGGTATATATGGGATTTAAAGTAGAATTAGGAGGTTTCCAAACATTAATACAAGACAGAGGTAGAGTTGGATATGGACAATATGGTGTATCTGGGTGTGGAGCAATGGACGAATATGCACATAGAGTAGGAAATATATTAGTTGGAAATTCTGAAGATGAAGCTTCTTTGGAGGTTCTAATGTTAGGTCCTACAATTACCTTTGATGAATATACACAAATAGCAGTAACTGGCGGAGATTTAGGAGCTAGAATAAATGGAAAAGAGATTCAAAATTGGAGGTCATATCAAATAAATCCTGGTGACATATTATCATTTAGAGGTGTAAAATCAGGAGCTAGAGCATATGTATCAATAGCTGGTGGAATAGATGTGCCGCTTGCAATGGGAAGTAAATCAACTTATACAAGAGCTAAGATTGGTGGATTTGAAGGTAGAGCACTTAAAAAAGGTGATTATATAAATACTTTTGCTCAGGAAAAAGATTTTACAATAAATAAAAAATTAAATTCAAAATATATTCCAAATTATAGTTCAGAAATAGTACTGAGAATTGTAAAAGGTCCTCAATTTGATGCTTTTTCTAAAGATGAAGTAGAAAAATTCTTATCAAATGAATACAAAGTTACAAATGAAATAGATAGAATGGGTTGTAGACTAGATGGAGAGAGTATAAAGCACCTTAATGGAGCAGATATTATCTCTGATGGTATTTCTTATGGAGCTATACAAGTACCTGGACATGGGAAACCTATTATAATGCTATCAGATAGACAGACTAGTGGTGGATATACTAAAATAGGGAATGTTATAAGTGTAGATTTATATAAGTTGGCACAAGCAAAACCAAATGATGTAGTAAAGTTTGAATTTGTAGATATATATGAAGCTCATAGATTATTGAGAGAACAAGAAGATAAGATTCAAGATATATATAAAAGTATGAAAAATATAAGAGTTGTTAAAGCCAAAGTATTAAATGATATAGCGGTTTAATTTAAATTTAATTAATATTAATTTTTGTTACAATTTAAAATACAATTTAGAAATAGCTATTTACTATTTGCCATTATTAAAATGGTTTGAATTAGTCAAATAGCTATTTTTGTTTGAGTAGATACATTAATTTTAAAAGAGCTTACGTTTTGGTTTTATGTATTAAACATTTTAAGTATTAAACAATTGTATTATAGATATTTACTTGGACTTTATCGGCCAAATGGGAGGTGATATAACACCATATCCACGAGCTATTGTATCTTTACTTGGATTGATGATTTTATGAGGTACATTGGCTTTTATAAATGTTGAGTCTCCTGGATTTAATCTTACTATCTTTTCACCCATACAAATATCAACCACACCACTTGTTACTACCATGATTTCCTCTGATGCATGATAGATACAATCTTTAGCATCTTCACTTTCTGGATTAAGTTCAAATTCTACAAGTAAAATTGAAGGTGCAAAATCAGCTGTTGGCATTGGAGATACTATCTCATAAAACATTTCACTTTTTGGAAACTTCATCATAACTCTATCTTCTTTTCTGATGACTAAATCATCAGTATTATTATCATCCATAAACATATATAAAGGAGTATCTAAAACTTCAGCGATTTTTCTTAATGAAGACAAGGATGGTTCGATAGCATCTCTTTCGATTTGAGATATATAACTTATAGATAAGTCTGTCAATTTGGAAACATCACTTAGTGTTTTTTTCTTGTTTTTTCTTATATTTCTCATCTTTTCCCCTAGCATAAGAACCTCCAAATAATAAAATTTATACAAAATATTCGATTAAAACAAAGTAATTATAGCATAACATAGAAGTAGTAGCAAGAAAGATGTATTGAAGATTTTAAGAATTAGCAATTAGTGAGATGCAAATAAAATCTTATAAAAATAAATTATTGATGAATTAATATAATGCAGAAGAATTTAATATATGATTATTAATTTAAAGGGTGTTATTGTAGAATATTTTAGAAAAAAGTAAATTTTCAGTAAATTATATTGACAGAAGTATTGAAGTAATAATATAATTTAAAGTATAAAAGTAAAAAAATTAAATTATTACTTCAAAAATAAGGAGGTTAACATGAAAATAACAGATATTAAATTTGAGAAATTAAGAATCAAATTAAGAAAGCCTGTTGTAGTTTCGTTTGGAACAATTGAATATGGAGAGAGCATAATCTTAAAAATTGAGACTGATGAAGGTTACTATGGATTTGGAGAAGCTGCTCCTCTTGCAGCAGTTACAGGTGAAGTTTTAGATACTGTACTTTCTATATTAATTATGTTTAAGAAGGAACTTATAGGTAAAGACCCATTAGATATTGAAACTATACATACAATTATGGATGGAATCATAATAGGTAATACTTCTGCTAAAGCAGCAATTGATATAGCTTTGTATGACCTTAAAGGTAAAATTATGAATGTACCTCTTTATAAGGTTCTTGGAGGATATGATAACAAAGTTCAAACAGATGTAACTATAGGTATAGATAAACCAGAGAAAATGGCAGAAGAAGCACTGGGAAGAGTTAGAGAAGGTTTTAGAATATTGAAGCTTAAAGCTGGAATAAGACCTGAAGAAGATATTGAAGCCGTAAAATTAATTAGAGAAGCTGTTGGAGATAATATAAGAATTAGAATAGATGCAAATCAAGGTTGGAATGTAAATAGTAGTATAAATACTATCAAAAAACTAGAAGAATTTGGTGTTGATGCGATTGAACAAGCACTTCCACATTGGGATTTAGATGGAACTTCCTACATAAGAAATAAGAGTAATACCAAGATTATGATAGATGAGTCATTGCATTCACCAATAGATGCAATTAAAGCTATAAAGAAAAATGCAGTTGATACATTTAATATCAAGTTAATGAAATCTGGCGGAATTTATCCTGCAATAAAAATCAACAATATAGCTGAAGCAAGTGGGGTTAATTGTATGTTAGGATGTATGCTTGAAACAAGGATTGGTATAACAGCAGCAGCAAATTTAATAGCATCTAAGAAGAATATAACAGAAGCTGACCTTGATAGTTTTATGTTTTGTGAAGAATTAGAAAGTATATCTGGAGGATTTGAAATGGATGGAGATATTATGAATCTTGTCAATAAACCAGGTTTAGGAATAGAAGTGAACTTATGATGAAATTAGGGGGGTAAATATGAATACACTTTTTTCAAGTACAGGCAGTATACTTGCAATAATGACAGCTATGATTGCATTTGGACTTTACTTACAAAAATATAAAGTAACTAAAAGTTTAGGGCCAGCACTTACAATAATCATAATGGGAATAATACTTTCAAATTTAAAAGTAGTTCCAGTAAGTACAGAATTATATGGAACTATTTCTACATATGCTATACCAGTTTCCATGACTATAATGTTGATGAGTGTTGACTTAAAAGAAATGACAAAACTATCAAGAGAGCCTTTAATAGCAATTTTTGTGGCAGTATTGACAGTAAGTATAATGGCGTTTTTATTTGGATTGGTATTTGCAGGCGAAATATCAGAAGGATGGAAAGTCGCAGGGATGTTTGTAGGTACATATACTGGAGGAAGCGCTAATCTTACAGCTATTGGAACTGGTCTTAATGTAAGTAGGCAGACTCTAGCAGCAGCAAATGCAGCAGATTATGTAATTGGAGTTCCAACATTAATATTTATGTTTGCACTTCCAGCAGTATTAAAAAATTCAAAGAAATTTCAAAAGCTTTGGCCATATCATGTAGAAGAATCGGAATTAGAAGATTGCCAGAACGAAGAATTTATGCAATCAAAAGAGTGGAGTATAAAAGATATTGCTTGGATGTTGGCTATAGGTTTTGTTGTTACAGAGATTGCAACAATACTTTCAGGATATTTTAGTTCAAGTTTTAGTAGTGCAGCAAGAATTCTTTTAGTTACAACAATTTCGATTATAATTGCTCAGTTAAAACCAGTAAAAAAATTAAAGGGTAATTTAGATTTAGGATTATTTGTTGCATTATTCTTTTTATGTACAATAGGATTTTCAGTAGATATAAAAGAGTTTTTAGGTTCAACTTTTACTATAACGTTTTACTGCTTTAGCATAATATTTGCTTCATTTGCCTTCCATCTATTTGTAACTAGAATGTTAAAGATAAAGTACCAATATGTAATACTTTCTATAGTAGGAGCAATTGCTGATGGTCCAACATCAGCTTTAGTAGCTGCTTCAGCAAAATGGAATTCGCTTGTAAGTGTAGCTGTAGTTATGGGGGTAATTGGTGGAGTATTAGGAAATTATGCAGGCATATCGGTGGCATATGCAATAAAAATGTTTCTTGGTCTATAGGAGGTGACTTTATTGAGAAAGTTTAAGTTATATATATCTGGTTTATATAGTGGTAATGTAGTATTTGACGAAGTTTTACTTATTGAAAAGCTGAATCCTTTTACAAATGAAATAGAAGAAATAAAACCTATGAGTAAAGAGGAAGGCACATATTATTTAAATCTTACAAAAATAGATTTGAAATTTTTATTTGAAAATTTCAATGTTTATAGCAATAGTTTAATAAACACAGACAAAAGTATAGTTGTAAATGAGTTAGGAGAAACATATTCTAAGTTTAATGACTATATCTGGGTTCAAAGAAATAAAAAATTTCCTTTAGATGTAATTGTTTTGGATAATAAAGTAGTTGGATTTATATGTTTGTCTAGGGAAACTTGTACTATATTAATTATGGATGGATATGAGGATTATACGATATTAAAAGAGTGGAAAAAAACACATGAAAATGAAGAGATATATCCTATAAAATTTGATGGAAATTACATGATTGATATGAAAGATGAAATAAAACTTTCTACAGATGTATATCTTCCTAAGTTTGAAGACTCTACTAAAAAAGTACCCACAATTCTTATGAGAACTCCATATGGAAAAGAAAGTGATAAAGAAATATATTATAAGTATGTACAAAGGGGATATGCTGTTGTCATACAAGATGTCAGGGGAAGAAATGAATCAGAAGGTAAGTGGGAGCCTATGATATATGAAAGAGAAGATGGAGATAGTACTATAAATTGGATAGTAGCACAAGAATGGTCAAATGAAGTTGTTGGAATGCTGGGAGCATCATACCTTGGTTATGTTCAATGGGCAGCTGCATCTTCAGGAAACAAACACCTAAAAGCTTTAATTAGTATAGTTACAGCAGGTAGCCCTTTCATTGATATACCAAGAAAAGGTGGAGCTTTTGTATCTGGAATGCTTGCATGGGCATTTATGGTATCAAGAAATAAAGTTGATAGAAGTAAAATGATAAGAGATGACTGGGATGATGTTTTAAATATAAGACCGATACAAAATATACCTATTGAAGCACTTGGATATAGAATAGAATTTTTAGAAGAGTGGATAAAAAGAGTAGAAAAGGATGAATATTGGGATAGGATGGATTGGCATCTAAAAAAAGATAAAATAAATGTGCCTGCATTAGTCATATCTGGATGGTATGATGATAACGGTATGGGTACTACAGAAGCTTTGGATGTAATAAAAAATTATGAAAGAGGAAAGAGAAAGGCTATATTAGGTCCCTGGATGCATAATTCAAACACTATAAGGGATATAAATGATATTCCTTTTGGAGATAATTCATTGAGGTATGATGTAGACTATAACTATCTATTATGGTTTGATAAATACTTAAAAGGAATAGAAAATGATATAGATAAGACTGCTCCAATAGAGTATTATTCAGTAGGTTCGAATGAATGGAAGATGGCAGAAAATTGGCCAATAGAAAATAAAATAGATAAAAGTATCTATTTAATAAGTGGTGGAAATGCTAATACATCTTTAGGGGATGGAAAACTATCTTTTGAAGAATGTTCAAAATATAGTTATGATAGCTACATATATAATCCAAAAGACCCTTCAATACAGTTGATTGATATGTCAGAAAATGAAGTGGGAGTTCCAAATAATTATAAAGATTTGGAGAAAAGAAGTGATATGTTGTGTTATACATCAGATGCTTTTAGTGAAGAATTTACTATAACAGGTGATATAAAGTTGGAATTCTTTGCATCAAGTTCTGCAAGAGATACTGATTGGGTTATAAAAATTATGGATGTGGATTCAGATGGAAACTCAATTAAATTAGCTGATGGTATACTAAGTGCTAGATTCAGAAATAGTTTTTATAAGTCAGAATTTATGGAAGAAGGAGAAATTTATAAGTTCACAATAACAACTTCAAAAATATCAAATACATTTAAAATTGGACATCGAATTAGGTTAGATATAACATCTAGTGCAAAAAACTTTATATTCCCAAATAGTAACACTAAAGATGGTTATAACAGTATTGAGTATACAAAAGCAAAAAATACAATTTATCATGGAGGTAAATACCCATCTAGATTGATATTGCCAATAGAAAATAATTAAATTAATAAATTAAATAATAAGGAGATATAGTATAAATCAATACTATATCTCTTTATAGGTTAAAGTGATTATATTTACTTATTAAAGTTAAAGAAATTATTTTGTAGCTGCAACAACGCTCATTTCAACTAATAAGTGCTCTCTAGCAAGTCTAGCTTCAACACAAGCTCTAGCAGGTTCAAATCCTTTTTCAACCCAAGCATCCCATACAGAGTTCATAGCTTCAAAGTCTTTCATATCTCTTAAATAAATAGTAACAGATAGTAAATGTTGTTTGTCTGAACCGTATTTGTTTAATAAATCTTCTATTTTATTTAAAACTTCAGTAGTTTGCTCAACTACTCCTCCTTCAGCATGAGTTTGTCCACATAAATAAACTGTATTGTTGTGAACTACAGCTCTACTCATTCTTCCAGTTCCTTCATATCTTTTTATTTCCATATTTTAAATACCTCCATAATTAAAAAATCCACTAAAAATCTAAATAATAAATTAAAAAAAGTCTATACTATATAGAATTATATTATATATTTGGAGAATAATCTATAAAAAGATATAACTTTTTACTTATAATTATTATTGTTATTAATTGAAAAGATTTATTAGTTACTTGACATAATTTATACTTTTAATTATAGTATAAATTGGAATATTTAGATAATTATTATTTCAATTTATAAATTTTAGTTTTTAAGTGGTTTTTAAATATAGGTTTATGTATTTGTATAGAAAAGAGGTAAATATGAGTAGTACAATCAAATCAAATCGAATAAAAGGTATAATGTTTATAATGGCATCAGCTCTTGGTTTTGCAATGATGTCTGCATTTGTAAAACTGGCAGGCGATTTGCCAAGTTTTCAAAAAGTATTTTTTAGAAACTTGGTATCGGCTATAATAGCGTTTTGGCTTATTATAAAACATAAAGGAAGTTTAACAGGTAAAAAAGAAAATATGAAGGTTCTTTTATATAGGTCAATCTTTGGAACTTTAGGAGTTATATTTAATTATTATGCAATTGATAAGTTGATGCTTTCAGATGCTAATATGCTAAATAAAATGAGTCCTTTTCTCGTAGTTATATTTTGTGCAATTATTCTAAAAGAAAAAATAAACATAAAACAGATAGGGGCAATTATAATTGCATTTATAGGAGCTTTATTTATAATAAAACCAACATTTAGTGTTGAAGTAATTCCATATCTAGGAGGAGTCGCAGGAGCTGTATTTGCAGCAATGGCATATACTTGTTTAAGAATTCTTGGAGATAGAGAAGATTATTATACAATTGTGTTTTTCTTTTCAGTTTTTTCATTAGTTACTGTAGGACCAATAGCTTTTGCAGTGTATGAACCAATGACTCTTATGCAACTTGTGTATTTGTTATTGGGTGGAGTATTTGCAAGTTTAGGTCAATTTGGTATAACTTTAGCATATAAGTATGCGCCAGCCAAAGAAATTTCTATATTTGACTATAGTAATATAATATTTTCAGCAATCTTGAGTATATTCTTGTTTAATGTTTATCCAGATACACTAAGTATTGTGGGATATGTAATAGTATTTTCAGCAGCATTTTATATGTTTTTATACAATAAAAAATTAGACAAATTGGATAAAGAAATTGACAAGCAAAATAAATGAACAAATAGTATCAAAGTTTATATTAAAAATAAATAATATTAAGCTAAAAAGGTATAGCATATTAAGTCAAAACAGCAGTTAAAAGTAAAAAACTATAACTGCTGTTTCTTTTATCAAAAATATCCAAATATATATAAAAATAGAATATAATAAAGTAGTAGAAATAATATAAAGGGGATAATTTAAAGTATGGAAAAAGTAAAAGTTGCTGTGATTGGAGCAGGTAATAGAGGTACATATGCGTATGCTCCATATGTTTATGAAAATTCTGATATATGTGAGATAGTTGCTGTAGCAGAACCTAAAGAAGGAAGACGTGAATTGTTTGCACAAAAGTATAACTTAAATAGCAAAAATGTATTTGAAAGTCTAGAAGAATTCTTTAAACAGGATAAAATGGCAGATGCAGTCATAATAGCTACAAATGATGATAGACATTATGACGTAGCAAGTTTAGCTCTTCAAAAGGGTTATCATATATTATTGGAAAAACCAATGTCTAATAGTTTAGATGGATTAGTACATATAAATGACCTGTGTGATAAATATAAAGATAAGATTTTTATGATTTGTCATGTACTTAGATACTCTCCATTTTACAATAAATTAAGAGAAATTGTAGAAAGCAAAAAATTAGGAGAGTTAGTTAGTATACAATATAATGAGAATATAGGATATTGGCATTTTGCTCATAGTTTTACTAGAGGAAATTGGAGAAATAGTAATGAGACAAGCCCTTTGATTTTGGCGAAGAGTTGTCATGATATGGATATTCTATTATATTTGGTAGGTAGTAGATGTAAAAAAATCTCTGCATTTGGAAGTTTAAAGCATCTTAATAATGAAAATGCTGGGGGAGAAATGGCACAGAATTGCCTTCAATGTTTAGTAGAAAAGAAATGTCCATATTCTGCAAAACAAATTTACCTAGAAAATGACAGAAATATAAATAGAGCTGTACATATAAATCCTACAAAAGAGAATCTTTTAAAGATACTTGAAACAAGCCCATATGGAAGATGTGTTTACAGATGTGATAATAATGTTGTAGATAACATGGTAAATATATTACAATTTGAAAATGGAGTAACAGCTACTTTTAATCTATGTGCATTTACTAAAGAAAATGGAAGAACTATAAAGATGATGTTTAGTCATGGAGAAGTTGGTGGAGATTTAAATAAAAATGAGATAAGAATTAAAGAATTTGGAAAAAATGAAGAAGTAGTTATAAATCCATCAAATAAGAAAAATATGGTAGAAGAATATGATAGAAATCTCATAGCTGAGTTCATTAAATTAGTTTCAAGTAAAAACTTAGAAAAAGGAAAAGTATCAGCAAAAGATGCTATAGAAAGTCATATAATGGCATTTGCAGCAGAGTATTCAAGAGTGAGTGATGAAGTGGTGCATATAGATAAATTTTTCGATGATGCTATAAAGATGACTAAAGAAATAGAAGAAACTATATTTTAAATATAAAAGATTACACAAATAAAGATAGATTAGATAATAGGAATATATAAATCTTCTATTAAGTAATCTATCTTTTTATTAAGATTTTTTCTTATCTTTATCAAAAAAATCCATGCATTCAGATAAGAGATAAGAAAGTAAGGCAAATAAAATTTCTGTACTTAAAGGAATCGTTATTGAACCCATAAATGTATCAATTATGTTCATAGCTAAAAAAGTTAGTATAAAATCAATTATAAATTCGCAAAATTTGTAAATTGAATACGGCAATTTGTTTACGTATCTAAATATATCTAAAATGGTAGTGCATAGAAAATCAATTGGCATAGTTATACAAAAATATATCAAAAAGAAAATTAGTACAGACCCAAGAGATTTATATTCAAAACCTAAGAATGATAAGAAGCCAATTCCTATAACAGTGAAAATACAAAAAGTTATACCAAAAAAAACAGCAAAAAATAAAAATACAGAAATAAATTCGCCTAAAGGAATCCTTCTTTTATTACTTATCTCAATCAACTCCTTATGTATAACATGAAATTTATATAAATAACAACATTCTTAAAAATTCATAATAATCTTCTGTTTCAAATAGTATTGTTTGAGAATCTATTTTCTTCATATTTGGGTAGAAAGAAGCTTTAAAAGCCTTGTAATGTTCTCTAAACTTTATTTCAATTTTAAACTTGTTTGGTAATTTTATTAAATGTCTAGATAAATCTCCAGATAAAGATTCTCTAACACCTTCTTCTATTTTTTTTAGTGCAAGATTTGGATGAATTGAAATTGAGCCATTTCCAATTCCTTTTGAAACAGGAACAGTGATTATATTTGGGTTTAGTTTTTTTGCACTTTCACAAAGCATTTCATCTCCACTTAAAAATGCCACAGGAACATTATAGTATGCAGCAGCATAAGCATTTATAGTAAATTCAGATGCTATCTCATCATTTATTTTAAAGTAGTCATAGTCAATATCCATAGTATGAGAAAGTGGATTACCATTACAAGTAGCTCCAGAATGATAACCAGTAAATACACATGCATCAAAACTTTCATCAATCCCAGCCATCATAACTAGTGGGTCTTTAGTCCATCCTCTAAGTATTTTGACATTTTCAGGCAAAATATCTGGATTAATATTTCTGCCACTATCATGTGCATCTTTAACAAGTATTTCATGCATACCAGACTGAGTAGCTCCATTACATGCAGAAGCTATTTCTTTGCTCATTTGTGTTCTATAGTGCTCTGAAAATTCGCATTCAAGCTTTGTTTCATCCCAATTTACAATGCCACAAGTACCTTCTATATCGGCACTTAAATATAACTTCATAATATAATCCCCCTTAAATTTATTATTAATGATAACAATAGATAACAGTAAATATACAATTAATAAAAGGCAGAAAAATATTATGTCTCATTATTAATTATTATTAAATCTGTAACTGAAAAATAACTGATATTAAAAATATAACGCTATTAGTATCTATTAGACCAGTTTCGCTATATACAATATTTATATAAGATTGTAACATAGAAGTAGTTACATTTACTAGTTTAACATACTTAAAACATTGATAGATATTATTTTTAAGTTTGTTTAATGATTGTAGCGTTTTAACATTAGTAGAAAGAGTTGAGTTATAGAATTATTCTATAGAATTAGTAAAAAGAAGATATTTAGGGGGTTATAATAAACTAATAATATATACTCAAGTATATCTTGTAGTTATCAAATAACCCTTAATAAAATATTTTGTTCTAATTATATTTTTTGTTTTTTATAAAAAATACAATGATTATTGCTAAAATAGGATTTATTGAAAATCCTACTAATGTCCAAAAACTACTGTTGAGATTTTTATTTGTAGAAACTTTATTGCATGCAATTAAAACTATTATATAAATGATACAATTTACTATTCTAAATATATGTGATGTAAAACTTTGGGCAAGTGCAAATAAAGTAAATGCATAGAATAAGCCCATAAAAGCAAAGAAAATATAGTTTAAGTTCTTAAATTTTGGCAAATGCTTTTTACTATCATTAATTGACATAATAACGCCAAGAACCATAGCTATCCATCCAAATAAATTTGCTGCTTGTAGACTAAATATTGTCATGAGTATTCTCCTTTATAATTATTTACATTAAGTATACAAGATAATTTGCCAATATGAAAGTGGATAAAAGCAATTATATAATTCAAGAAAATTAAATACAACGAATACTTTATAGAATTAAAATATAATAAAGTAGAGTATTAAATTAAAATCTCTTAATTTAATACTCTACTTTAAATAAACTAAAATTCAAATTCATTTTCCCAATCAAATTCTTCTGATTTTTCTACACATTTAGGCCAATGATTACACCATTCAGGAACTGATGGATTTTCAATTCTATCAATACTTGGAGTATATGGTTTTAAGTCGATAACAGGGCTATTATCATTAGCATCAATATATGGAATTTTTATTGTACCATGCTCATGGTCGATGCTAATAATTTGTACAGTAGTTAATGCTATTGGATTAGGTCTAATAGGTGACCTTGTTGCAAATATTCCCATAACATCAGGTGCTTTTTTATAAGGTTTTGGAGTTTCTAAGATACTTCTTGCTTCAACGTTATCAAATCCATCAAACCACCAGATTACATTTAAATGACTAAATTCATCAAGCTCTTTTAATGCAGGTATATACTTTTTATCCAATTCGATAGAAATTTCTTCACCTTGAACACGTATTTTTCCTATAGGATTTACTAAAATTTGTTTCATAATATTACCTCCAATTATTTGGTTTGTCATTTGTAATTTTAGAGTAAACCCTAACACCATGTGAGAGTCAATATAAAAAGGAGACAGAAGTATATGATTAAAAGGATAATACATTTTTAGCATGAAGCATAACGCCAGTGATAAGACAATCTTCATCAATATCAAAGGTAGCTGTATGAAGAGGAGAATTAATATTTTTTTCCTGATTTGCACAACCAAGGTGATAAAAAGCACCTTCACAATACTTCAAAAAATATGAAAAATCTTCAGCACCAAGAGTAGGTGTATCTTTAATCAAAATATTTTCTTTTCCAAATAATTCTACTGCATTTTGTTTAACATAATCCACAAGAGAATTTGAATTTATAAGGGCAGGATAACCTTCTTCAATTTCAACATCAATCTTTCCTCCAAATGTTTTGCAAGTAAAATAACAAACTTCTTTGATTCGTTTTTTTGAAAAGTCCCTGGTTTCTTGGGTTAAAGTTCTTAAGGTTCCTTTTATAATAACTTTATCACAAACTATATTTTCTTTAATTCCGCCTTCAATTTTTCCTAAAGAAATAACTACAGAATCAGTAGGGTTTGTATTTCGGCTAACAATTGTTTGCAAAGCAGTTATGATATGAGCAGAGATAACTATAGCATCAACACCTTGATGTGGATAAGCTCCATGACATTTTGAGCCATATACAGTTATACAAAGTGTATCTGTTGATGCATTTAAAGTATTGTATTTTAGTTCAATTAAACTTTTATCAATATTGGGATTTACATGAAGACCAAATATATAATTTACATCTGGATTTTTCATACATCCATCTTCTATCATAAGTTTGGCACCACCAATAGTTTCTTCAGCAGGTTGGAAAAAAAACTTTACATTTACATTTAAATAATACTTTAATTTAAATAGTATATTACAAGTACCGAGTAAAATAGCAGTATGTGCATCATGGCCACATGCGTGCATTTTACCTAGATTAATGGATTTATAAGGTGGATTGAGTTCTTCTGTTATAGGTAAAGCATCTATATCAGCTCTTATAGCAACTGTCTCAAAGTTTGGATTTACATTTATATATGCAGTTATTCCTGTGTGATTTTCATATTCAATATAATTTATACCTATTTCATCCAAATACTTAATAATTTTTTTCTTAGTTTGAAATTCTTCTAATCCAAGTTCTGGAGTTTTGTGTAAATCTCTTCTAATATCTATAACCCAATCATTTATATCATGGCAAAGAGCTTTAATATTAATCATAAAACACATCCTAACTATATTAAAAATTTATTTTTCTTCATTATTATAATTATATTATTCTATATAAATAATTATTCTGTATCAAGTATAAATAAAATGTCTTATAATTATAGTAGAGAGGTTTAGCATAAATTAGAATATATCATTTTAGAATAAGAGGTGTTTAGATGTTAGGAGTAATTGCGCCTTCTGGACCATTGAGAAATACAAGTCTAGAAGAAATAAAATTTAACTTAGAGAAGTATGGTTATGAAGTTAAATTTTCTGAAAGTTGTGGACTAAATTATAAAGGTTATTTAGCTGGGAATGATGATATTAGAGTAAGAGATATAGAAGAGATGTTCCTAGATGAAGAAGTAGATATGATTATGTGTTTAAGAGGAGGTTATGGAACAACAAGAATACTAGATAAAATAAATTATGAAATAATAAAACAAAATCCTAAACCATTTATAGGTTTTTCTGATATAACAGGTTTAAATCTAGCTTTTTATAAAAATTGTGGTCTTTTACCATATCATGGAATAATGGCAGCAGATGTAGCAAAATGGGATGAATTTACTTATAAATCTCTAGTAGATGCTTTAGAATTTAAAGATGAACTATATTTAGAAAATCCAAAAGAAGAAAAGATTTATACTGTATGTGAAGGCAAAGCAGAGGGAATAATAATGGGAGGAAACTTATCTCTAATAATTTCTACAATAGGAACTAAATATGAAATAGATGCAAAGGATAAAATTTTATTTATTGAAGAAATTGGAGAATGTCAATATAAATTAGACAGGATGTTAACTCAATTGTATTCTTTAGGAAAACTGGATGAATGTAATGGTATAATTTTTGGAGATTTTAAAAACTGTATCAAAGAAGATGATTTAATAGAACTATTGGAAGAATTTGCACAGAAGGTTAATAAGCCAGCTATATATAATCTACAATCTGGGCACTGTATACCAATGATAACTATTCCTTTAGGAAGAATGTGTGAATTAGATGCAACAGAAAAAATGGTTAAATTAAAAAAATAGTGTGTATATAAATATATTAGAAGTATGGTATAATCTTATACAAGTAAAAATTTAGCTAGGAGGATAAAAAATGTCTGATGATAGAATAATTGACTTTAACGAATTAAAAAACAAAGTTAAAGATTCTGATGTAGATAAATTTGAGCAATACATATATAACTTATATTTTTCTGTTATGGATGGAAAGATGTCGATGGCTGAATTTTCAAGAAAAATATTTGATTATATGAAAGATAATGACATATCTCAAGAAAAGTTTATGAAAATACAAAAACAGTTCATGGAAAGATATGGTATGGACACTGAAGAAGTAGAAAAACAACTTAGAAACTTTGGAATCGACCCTTCTACAGCAGGTTTTATGAGTAATAATACTTCCAGCAAAGTATCTACAGAAGATTTAGAATCGTTTAAAAAGAGTGCAGGATTTTATGAGAAATATGGTGAGAAAATTCAACCGAAGAGTTGTATAACAACATTCATAAAAAATGATTTAAATGATATTAATGTAATAATAGATCAAGAAAAAATAATGCTTTGTAGTGATAAAAAAATAAATCTTATGGACTCAGAATTAAATGAGTTTTTATTAGAATATAAGAATATGTTTAATAAAAAGATAAAAGTAGTTATGTGTGAAACTACAAATAAATACGATTATTAAAAAATAAATTTAACTATTGAAGCAGTATAGTTGATTAGTATTATGTAAAAAATAGAAATCGCAATTTAATTTCTCTTACAGAAGATGTGTAGAAGAATATTTAAATTGCGATTTTTATATTTACATACTTTAGTTATGTTAAATTAATTGTATTAAGTAATATTTGTATAGAATAATCTTATTATCAAAACTGTATCTCTATACAAATATATAAAGTATTTATTATAAACGAATTTCTTTTAATACATTAACTCCATTTTGAAGCATACTATTAAAAAATACTAGGTTTAAAATCTCCGCAGGATGAACATTGGGAATGTCATAAGTGTCTACTAAATTCATAGGAACAACTATATTTTTTTTCATATCATATTGATTAAAATAAGATTTTAGTGTTATTGCAAATTGATATATACATATATCTGTGCAATCACCAACTATAATTATATTATCTATACCATCAAAGTTCAGATTTTCTAGTGCGAAAAATCCGTTAGTAGAGTTTTTAGGTAGAACTTGTAGATTTTCTATAGATTTAAGTTCATCAACCAATTCACTTTCCACATCATTTTCTAAACAGTGAACTGGATAACTTAAAAGTTCTATAGATTTGGGGGTATGACAATCAGTAAATGCAATTACTTTATTTAGTTTATTTGATATTTCTTTTGTGAAAATTTCAATTGGCTTTATCAAAGATTCTACTCTAGGGGAGTATAAGGCACCTTGTTTTGCAAAACCATTATTTACATCAATTATAAATAAAGCTGTCTTACACAAATCGTAATTTTCTATTTTTTCTATTGGTAAATTATCTAAATTACTTTTTAAAGCTTCAAATTCATTTAATAAGTTATCCATAAGTATACCTCCAAGCTAAATTTAATAAAATTGTACATATTAATCATATAAAAGTCAAGGAGTATAAACTACTATATAACTAGCTGTATTGCTTTGATTGTAAAAGTTTTAAAGCTATATCTGGATAGTTAGTAAAAATACCATCTACATTAAGGGCTAGGCAGTGTAGCATATCTTCTTCTTCGTTTACAGTATATACATTGACACCTAGTAAGTTTTTGTGACAAAGTTCAACTAGAGATTCATTTACTAGAATTAAAGGAGGATGAAGATAGCTATTTCCTAGAAATTTAGCAAATTCAACTACATTGTTTATGGGCAAGTAGCACAATAAAGCTGTTTTTATACTGGGGTCTAATTTATGAAAATTTTTTAAGCTATTACTATTAAAACTAGATATAAGAACTCTATTTTTCATATTGTATTTTAAAATAAGTTTCAAAACATCCTTTTCTATGTTAGTGTAATTTACTTTGTCAGTTTTTAGTTCTATATTTAAGATTAAGTCTGTAGGCGAAATTAAAATTAATACTTCTTCTAAAGTTGGAATTTTACATTCTTTATTGTTTTGGTAACCTTCAAAGGATGAGTTTAAGGTTTTTAGTTTTCTTAAAGTAAGGTCTTTTACAAAACCATGTCCATTAAAAGTTCTATCGACTGTTTCATCATGAATAACTACAACTTTTCCATCTTTAGTCTTGTGAACATCAAGTTCTATTCCGTATATATCCATATCTAAGCATTTTTTAAAAGCGAGAATAGTGTTTTCTGGATATTTTCCACTAAAACCTCTGTGAGCATAAATGTTCATTTGTAAAACTCCTTTCAATAAATATAACTTCTTCTTATAAAATTTTAATTAATATAATATATCATATTCTAAACAATATAATTATGCATTAATTAAATAACAATTTATAATTTATATATTATATAAATGTAAGAAAATAAAATCATATATGTGTTATAATATATTTTAAACATTATAAATATTACGAATTTAATAGTCATAATATATAAGTATAAGTTTATGCAAGCTCATGTGTTTAGAGCTTGCATATGTATTATTAATATATTTCTGTACTTAAAAAAATAAAATTCCAAAAGAATTTTTTCTATAGATTTAGTAGTAAGGGGGAATTTTGATATGTATGAAGTTAATTTAGAACGAGCTATGAATTATTGGATGGATTTGCTAGATGATTATACCAATCTAGCAAAAATTCCAAATGATTTTTTTTATAAAGATTGTTCTGACGAAGTTGTAGATGAAATTTTTAAGATTGATATTGAAAAACATGAAAAATTAATTCAGTATTCTAAAATGAATAATATAAGCATAAGTTCTATTATAGAAACTATCTATGGACTGATATTACAAAAGTATACATATGAAGATGATGTAGTTTTTGGAAAAACAATAAATATAATTCCAATAAGAGTTAAGGTTAGACAAAGCGAAAAATTTATAGATGTTGTAAAAAAATTGAAAAGGCAATGGAGTAGGTCTTTAGAATATGGATATTATTTACTATCAGATATAGAGAATAAAAATCATTTGAACACTAAACTTATAAATACAATATTTGTAGCTAAAAGTTTTGATTTATCATATGACTATGACATAGAAAAAAAAGGATATGATTTATCTGTAATAGTTTATACTAAAAGGGCATTAAAAATAAAAATAAAATATAAGCCATCTATATATAAAAGAGAAACTATTAGAAGAATATTAAATCAATTTGATTATATAATAGAACAGATAATAAGGAATAACAATATTTTAATAGAAGATTTGGAATTTGTATGTAAAAAAGAAGAAAGAATATTATTGAAAGATTTTAATGATAATAAATGTGAGATACCATATGACAGAAGTTATATTGATTTATTTAGGGAACAAGTTGAGAGAACAGCTAATAATGTAGGTGCTAGAGATGAAAATAGAAATTTGACATATAGAGAACTTGATGAATTAACTGATAGACTTGCAGGTTATTTAAATCATATAGGGGTAAAAAGTGAAGATATAGTAGCTGTAATGTTGCCAAGAGACATTAATATAATTGTTACAGCCATAGGAATTATGAAATCAGGAGGAGCATTCTTTCCGATAGACACAAGTAATCCAGAAGAAAGATTAAATTACCTTCTTGAAGACAGTAATGCAAAAGTAGTAATAACTACAGACGAACTTAGATGTAAGGTTATAAATGAAAACACAATAGTAATTGATATAAATGATGAAGACATATTTAAAAACAGATATGACTTAACTGAAAAAATAACACCATCAAACTGTGCATATACAATATCTACATCAGGGTCAACTGGTAGGCCAAAGACTATAGCTATAGAGCATAAGAGTTTAGTAAACATGTGTTATTATAGTATAGAAGCTATAAGTGCTACAGAAAATGATAGATGTGGAATATATTTAAGTTTTAGTTTTGATGCTGTAATGAAACAACTATTTCCATATCTATTGATGGGTGCT
Source organism: Clostridioides sp. ZZV15-6597 (assembly GCF_020657815.1). Taxonomy (NCBI): domain Bacteria; kingdom Bacillati; phylum Bacillota; class Clostridia; order Peptostreptococcales; family Peptostreptococcaceae; genus Clostridioides; species Clostridioides sp. ZZV15-6597. The sequence goes on from NZ_JAGWCT010000019.1 coordinate 24,846, forward strand.
TCAATAAACATTATGCCAGAAGAAGCAAAATTTGATGAATATACAGTAAATGAGTATTGTGAGGAAAATGATATAACTATATTAGCATTACCAACAGCGTTTGCAAGATTATTTATACAAAACTGTAACAATAGTTCACTTAGGGTTGTGCAGACTGGAGGAGAAAGATTAAAAGGATATAGAAAACGTAACTATGAGTTATATAATGAGTATGGACCAACAGAATTTACTGTTGTATCAACTTCTTTTTATGTGGATAAAGAGTATGGGAAAATACCAATAGGTAAGCCAATCTTTAATACTTATGCATATGTATTAGATAAAAAAAATAAACTATGTCCAATTGGAGTTCCAGGAGAACTCTGTTTATCAGGAATCCAAATATCAAGAGGCTATTTAAATAAAAAAGGGTTAACAGAGCAAGTATTTGTAGAAAATCCTTACAAAACTTGTGAACATAATAAATTAATGTATAGAACTGGTGATTTGGTAAGATGGTTAGATGATGGAAATTTAGATTATATTGGTAGGATGGATAATCAAGTAAAAATTGATGAATTTAGAATAGAGTTGTATGAGATTGAAAACATAATAAACAATATTGCAGAAATTAAAAGTGTTGTCTGTATATCAAGAACAAATGAGGACGGAGATATGTATATATGTGCATATTATGTGATTGATGATGATGATAGCGAAAAAATAAATGACATAACAGTTAGAGAATATTTAAATGAGCATTTACCTCCATATATGATTCCAACGATAATAATGAGGATAGATAAAATACCAGTTACCCCAATTGGAAAAGTAAATAAAAGGGCATTGCCAGAGTGATTTTGTATTATGACAGGTGTTATAAAGGTACTATAAAAGTTTCTTTATGACACCTATTTTTAAGAATTAATCAATTGACATAAAAGAAAGAATTTTCTGTACATTTTTACTGTGGTGAAAATATGTTTATAAGGATGATTATTGTATTTTTTATACTTTTCCGTGTTTTAAAGTGTTTTTATAACAAATTTAATTTTAACATAAAATTTTTTTTTACTTTTTATCTTAATCATTTTTAGTATAATCGAAAAATAAAAAGAAAATTAGCATAAAAATATCTAAAAGTAGAAATTAATAATATGAGATTAAATTTTAGTAGTTTTTACTCGCTATTTGTAAAATAATAAAAAGTTAAGTTTTATATGTATATATGTTATAATATATACAAACTGAAAAGGGGTGAAAATTTTATGAACAAAAAATTACCTAAGGGAGCTTATGGTGAGGTTAGTGGAAAAGATTACGTTCCATACATCACAGATAAGTCCAGAACCGGTGGAAATGTAGCTGTACTGATTATCGGTATTATTTTAGCTGCCATTTTTGCCGCATCTACAACTTATTCTGGAATGAAAGCTGGTCTTACAGTTGCAGCAGGTATTCCAGGAGCTATAATAGGTTCTGCTTTTGTTGGAGCATTTGCTCGTCAAAAGGGTATTCTTGGTAAGAATTTAATCCAAGGTATGTCAAGTGGTGGAGAATCTGTTGCAAGTGGATTCATTTTCGTATTACCAGCAGTTATCTTAATTGGAAGCCAAATTACATTTTTAGAAGGCTTAGCTGTTGGAGTTGGTGGTGTTTTATTTGGTATAGGAGTTGCAGCAATAGTTCACAATTATTTAATAGTTGAAGAACATGGTAAACTTATGTACCCAGAATCAATGGCTATATCTGAAACACTTGTTGCTTCAGAGGCTGGTGGAGACTCAATTAAATACATGGGAATTGGATTTGTAATAAGTGGATTTATCACTGTATTAACTGGTTCATTTTTAAATGTAGCAAACAACGTAATGAGTCTTGTAGGAAGTAAATTCTACAAATGGAAATTTGATATTGAAGTAAACCCTCTACTTTTAGGAATTGGGTTTATAGTAGGGCTTGAAGTTTCTTTAACAATGTTTGCAGGAAGTATCTTATCAAACTTTGGTATTGCGCCTTTAATAGGTTACTTTACTGATATGGCTAAAGATGGAGCTATGGTATGGAATAATACTGCAATGCCTCTTAACCAAATGGATGTTGGAGCTATATCTAGTAGTTATGTAAAATATATAGGTGCTGGGATGATGCTTTGTGGAGGTATTATTGGTGCAATAAAACTTATCCCAACTATAATCGCTTCTATAAAAGAAACACTTAAAGCTAAATCAAGTACTGGAGATGCAGAAGAAGGTTCATCTATACAAATGATACTTTTATTAGGTGGAGTAGTAGTTGGATTCTTAGCAGCGTTCTTAATTTCTGGTAACATTGCTATGGCAATTATTGGAGCTATCATATCTCTTTTATTATCTTTATTATTCGTCATAGTAGCTGGACGTTTAACAGGAACAATAGGAACATCAAATCTTCCAGTTTCTGGTATGACTATAGCTTCTTTAGTTATTGTAACATTAGTATTTGTTGTAATGGGATGGACTGATTTAGAAGCTAATAAATCATTACTTTTATTTGGGTCATTTATAGTTGTTGCTATTGCTATAGCTGGAGGATATACTCAATCTCAAAAAGTAACTTACATCATTGGTGGTAGCAAAAATGAAATGCAACGTTACTTCACAATTGCAAGTATAGTTGGTGTTATAGTTGTTGTAGGAGTAATCTTATTACTTTCTGACCAACTTAAAGCTACTGGTGATAATGTACAATTTGCACTACCACAAGCAAACTTAATGTCAACATTAACTTCTGGTATTATGTCAGGTAGTTTACCTTGGGTTATGATTATTGTTGGAGTATTTATGGCAATTGTGTTATATGCATTAAAATTACCAATAATGACTATAGCTATAGGATTCTATTTACCAATAGCAACAACTTCTATAATATTAGTTGGAGCGTTAATTCGTCTATTTGTTGAATTAGTATCTAAATCTGAAAAAGAAAAAGAAGCTAAAGTTTCTAATGGTATAAGTTTATCTTCTGGTCTTGTTGCAGGTGGATCTATCATTGGTTTAATAGGTATAATATTACAAGTAACTGGAGTTATAACTCCAAAAGTACCAAGTGGATTTGCTGCGACAAATTCAATGGCAATTGCTTTACTAGTAGTTCTAGTTGTACTTACAGCATTACCTATTATTTTATCTAAAGTAAAAAATAATGAGCAAGAGTAATGATGTTTTAGATATTGTATTTAAAATTACTGATGGACTTGAATATGAAGTAGATGAAAATAGTATTGTAACTATACTTGAAAAACAGGACCATAAGATTCAAAGATTTTTTAGAAAGTTAAAAGCTAGAATACCTAAATATAAAAAAATAGAGCTAGATGAATATTCTAGTTTCGTATTTTTACAAATTGATGGTCAAAAGACTGTTAGAGAAATAGGTGAAAACTTAGAATCTAAATATGGAGAAGAATCTCATCCACTTTATGAAAGGTTGTTGGTTTTTTTAAATCATATTGATGTCAATTGTCACTATGTTGAAAGAATGGATATAGACATATAAGAAAGAATTATTATAGGATATATCTGAATATAAAAATTAGAAGATAGTTATAAAAGAGCTATATGTTTTTAAAAACATATAGCTCTTTTAAATATTTATAACTTATAAACTTAAAGTAAAGGTCACTAAACTTAGATGTTTTAATATTATTTATTATTAGCTATTTCGTCAGCTAAATTATTTAGATATTCCCATCTTTCATATTTGCACTCAAGTTCTTTTTCCAGTTTTGATTTTTCATCTAAAATTTCTTGAAGTTTAGTAAAATCAGTTGCAAATTTTGAAGTACTTTCATCAAGTTTTGCAATTTTAGATTCAAGTTTTTCTATGTCAGAATCAATATTTTCAAACTCTCTTTGCTCATTATATGAGAATTTAAGTTTTTTATCATTTTTAGGCTTTTCTTTTTTTGGAGCAGTTGAATCATCATTTTTAAGTGATTCTTTTTTAGATTCTTCAAATTCAATTCCTTGAATTTCTCTATAAATAAGATAGTCACTATAATTACCTGTATAAATATGAATTTTTCCATTTCCTTCATATGCGAATATTTTATTACAGATTCTATCTAGGAAGTATCTATCATGTGATACTGTAATTACTACACCTTTAAATTCATCAAGATATTCCTCTAATATTTTTAGTGTTTCAATATCTAAGTCGTTTGTAGGCTCATCCAAAAGAAGTACATTAGGAGCTGTCATAAGAATTCTAAGAAGGTGTAGTCTTCTTCTTTCACCACCAGATAGTTTACCTATCAAAGTATACTGCATAGTACCATTAAAAAGGAATCTTTCACACATTTGAGAAGCTGTAATCCTAGTACCATCAGAAGTTTCTATATAATCGCTAGCTTCTTTTACATAGTCTATAGCCCTTATATTAATGTCCATATGAGAATCATCTTGAGAAAAGCAACCTATTTTTACAGTTTCTCCAATTGAGATATATCCACTATCAGGGTCCAATTTCCCATTTATTATGTTTATTAGAGTTGATTTACCCATACCATTTTTACCTATTATACCAATTCTATCTGTACGTGCTAAAGTATATTCTAAATTATCTATAACTATATTTTCTTCAAAAGATTTAGATATATTGTGTATTTCTATTATTTTATTTCCAAGTCTACTTGAGGCAACAGATATATCGATATTTTCATCAAGTTTGAAAGAGTCTCTATTTACGAGTTCATCAAATCTTTGTAGACGAGCTTTTTGTTTTGTACTACGAGCTTGAGCTCCACGTCTAACCCAAGCAAGCTCTGTTCTAATTAAATTTTGTCGTTTATCTTCCATACTTGATTCTAATGTAAGTCTTTCCATTTTCTTTTCTAAAAATATTGAATAATTACCATCATAGCTAAATAATCTACCTTTATCTAATTCAACTATTCTATTTGTAACACGGTCTAAAAAATATCTATCATGAGTTATCATAAGCAATGAACCTTTTCTTGAATTTAGATATTCTTCAAGCCAATCGATGGTATCGTTATCTAGATGGTTTGTTGGTTCATCTAGTATTAAAAGTTCACAAGGAGTAATAAGAGCTGAGGCTAGAGAAACTCTTTTTCTTTGACCACCAGAAAGCTCTATTATTTTTTGATTAAAATCATTTATACCAAGCTTAGTAAGTACAGATTTGGCTTCACTTTCTAAATCCCAAAGATTTAAAGCATCTATCTTCTCATGCATAGATAATAATTTTTTATTTAGTTCATCTGTAAAATTAGAATTAAGTTTTTCTAAAGTTTCTTGATACTTACCAAGTAGTTTTAATTCTTCTGAAGTTCCATTAAATACTTGTTCTAGAACAGTTGAATTTTCATTATAAGTTGGGTTTTGAGGAAGGTATTCTACTCTAGTACCATTAGCCTTTGTTATATTGCCAGTTTCACTTTCTTCAGCTCCTGCAATGATTTTAAGTAAAGTAGATTTACCAGTACCATTTACACCAATAAGTCCTATTTTTTCTCCATCATTGATACCAAGAGATATATTTTCAAGTAATTTTTTTTCAGAATAGCTTTTACTTATGTTTTCCAATGTCATTAAATTCATATAATTCACCTTTATTTCTAATCTATTATTTTTCGAAATGTTGGTAATCTGGGTTTTTCCAATATCCACCCCAACTCCAACCTCTGCTTACAAAAGCATTATAACAATCATCACCCTTTTTTATCATTCCAAATTTTAAAGCAGACCTATCTGCATAAACAGTGCTTACCTTAGGGCTAACATTGTCTCCAGAAACATGTGGGTTTTGCAATGGATTTATATCTATAGCACGTCCTTTACCATGATTTGAGACAGTATTTGTACCAGCTATAGTTCTATAACAAAATGCAGATGTATTATTATCAGACATAGATTTTTCATCTACAGCGTCATAATCATCTATTAATTTAATTTTTTCAATTGGATATTTTTTTTCATATAATTCTTTAAAAATATCGACAACTTCTGGAGCTAGTTCACTATTTACTATCATCTCACCTTGATGAGTTTTTTCATCAAATCCGTAGTAGGTAAGTTTCAAGTAAGATAAACTATCAAAACTTATAGGTTCATCAGAAGGCATAGATTTACCAATCATTTTGTTTTTTATATTATCTGGTATTGAAGAAGATGAAAAAGTAGGCTTAATATTGTTATCTTCCTGCTTTTTGATAGAGTTTTGATTATTTTTAGAATCATCTGTTGTATTATTTTTATCTTGCATAGTTTCTTGACTTTTTATATTATCTTCTTTGTTGGATTTAGAGAAAAATATCTCATATATAGATAGTAAGGCAAGAAATAATACAGTTATTACAATTGTTAGTTTTAATTTATTAATCTTCTTTCGTTTTGACTTTTTACTCATATTATCCCCCATGTTAGATTCATATAAACTATATATATTATACATCATAAAAATAAACTAGGCTAACAATATTTAGTTAACCTAGGACATTTCATCTATAGTTTCTCCTATTATTTTTATACCAGTTTCAATATCCTCAAAAGAGAGTCTCGAAAATCCAAGTCTTAAAGTGTCAGAACCAGAGCCATCTGTAAAGAATAAATCTCCAGGCATGAAGATAACATTTTTTTTATAACATTTTTCTAGTAACTTTCTAGTATCTATATTCTTAAGCTTTATAAATATATGCAAGCCACCATCACCTAAGATATATTCCGTTTGTATATATTTTTTTACACATTCATAGGCGAAGTTAAATTTATCCCCATAGAATTTACGTATTTTTTTTACGTATTTTTCAAATCCCCCATTACTTAAATAATCAAATAAAATACCTTGGTCTAAAAAAGATACATGTATATTTCTGCACCTTTTTACACTTTCTAACTTATCTATAACTTTTTTATCTGCAAATATCCATCCAATCCTCATTCCAGGAAATAAAATTTTTGAAAAACTACCAATATACACAACGCCATTATTCATATTATCAAGAGAGCAGATGGGAAATATATGAGAACTATTGTAGAGTAACTCTTCATTAAAGCCATCTTCTATAATTGCTATATTGTATTTTTTCATAAGATTATAGAATCTATATCTATTTTCAGGAGTCATTACAATTCCCGTTGGATTGTGATAAGAAGGCGTAATATATGCAAATTTTATTTTATTTTTGTACTCAATTAAACGATTTTCGAGAATATTGAAATCTAAACCATTTTCACATATATCCACACCTAAAATATTGAGATTGTGTGACTTCATAATTTTTATAGCTGTGTTGTGAGTAGGATTTTCACAGATTATATAGTCTTTTTCTTGAGTGAAAGAGGACATAATAATATCAAAGCCTTCTGTAAATCCATTTGTAATTAATATATCTTTGTTATTAATATCAACCCCCTTATTTGTCATATATTCCAGCAAATAGTCAATAAGAGGTTTATAACCTTGTGCATATCCATAGTTAAGTAGTTTGTGACCTTCTAATGAGATTCTATTTAAAAAAGATTTTTTTAATTCCTCCATATCAAATAAATCTCCATCGGGAGATATACTTTTAAATGATATTAGGTTAGAGCTCCAAGGTATTTCGCTTTTTATAATATCTAATTCATTAGCTTTTTTAGAGTATGTATTCTCTAAACAATCCCAATTTAAAGACCATGTAGTGTTTGAAGATTTATTTTTTGAATTAACAAATGTACCTTTTCCTGAAACAGAGTAGATTAAGCCTTCTGATTTTAGTTCTTCATAAGTTAAGACTATGGAATTTCTACTAACTTGTAAAAGCTGACTAAGCTCCCTTGTAGAAGGGAGCTTACTATTGTCTGGAATTAATCCTTTTGATATCATATCACTTATATAATTTTTAATTTGTATATAAATTGGTTCACTATCATTTAATCTTAGATTTGAAAATATCAAATTACCACCTCAAATTGTATTATCTAATTTAAAGAGTATTCTATAAGTTTATCTAATAATTGGCTATACTCAAGACCTTTAGCAGCAGCACTTCTAGGTATTAAACTAGTTTTAGTCATGCCAGGAAGAGTATTTAGCTCAAGAACATAAGGAATACCTTCACTTATAATCATATCAACTCTTACATATGCTTTGCAATTAAAAATTTTCCAACAAGTTTCAGAAATCTCATTTACTCTTTTTTGGAGTTCATCATCTAAATAAACAACTTCTTCTTTTGCTCCTTTTTCAAGTGAGTATTTAGCTTCGTAATCAAAGAATCCTGAGTCTGATTTTATAGATATAGTAGGAAATACTTCGCCATTTAATATAAATGAAGTATATTCTCCACCTGGTATATATTTTTCAATCATTACAAACTCATCAACTTCTAAACCTTTACGAACTGCTTCTTCAACTTCATCTTTGGAATGAATAAAGAATGTAGCAACACTTGAACCTCCTGAATTTGGTTTTATAAATACTGGATATCCTATTTTATCTATCTCATCATAATTTATTTCATCAACTGATTTTACTAAAGCCCATGGAGCAGTAGGAAGGTCTGAATCTCTAAGCATTTTTTTAGTGATATTTTTGTCCATACACATTCCACTACAAAGAGGTCCGCATCCAGAATATGGTATATCCATAGTCTCAAGTACTGATTGAATGCATCCATCTTCACCAAATTTTCCATGTAGTGCTAGTACTGCAAAATCTGTATCTTCTGGTATTTTTGTAAATATATCTCTTTTATCATCTATTATTACCTTTACAACATCGTATTTACTTTTATCAAGGTTATTATATATTTCTTTTCCTGAATTTAGAGAAACTTCTCTCTCTGATGATATTCCACCCATTATAACTGCTATTTTCATATTATACACTCCTATTTTAAATTTTATTATTTTTAAATTAAATTTTTTAATTTACTTACTTAATTATATGAATTAATGGTTGATGATGAAAGTACCACTATATGCTAAGTTTATATTATGTGTGGTTTTAGAGTGATAATCTAACTTACAGATAGAGTTGAATGATTTTTTAACTTTATTTATGTTCTTATTTTTGCTAAAATTAGTGGTATGAACTTAAGACTAGTCTTAATGGCTATAAATCAAGGAGTGATAAAATTTGAAAGCAGAAATAATAAGTGTAGGAACAGAGATATTGTTGGGAGATATAGTAAATACTAACTCTCAATTTTTAGCTAAAGAACTTGCAGCATTGGGAATAGAAGTATATCATCAAAGTACAGTTGGAGACAATAAGCAGAGACTCTTAGAATGTTTTGATGAAAGCTTAAAAAGAAGTGATTTAGTAATTACTACAGGAGGTCTTGGACCAACTGGTGATGATATGACAAAAGAAACTGCAGCAGAGTATTTTGGACAAGAATTAGAATTACATAAACCATCATTAGAAGTCTTAGAATCATTCTTTGTTAAAACAGGAAAGACAATGGCTGAAAATAATATGAAACAGGTATATTTTCCAAAGGATGCTATAGTATTAAAAAATAATAATGGAACAGCACCAGGAGCAATTTTAAAGAAAGATGATAAAAGTATAATAGTACTACCTGGACCTCCAAGAGAAATGAAGGCAATGTTTAATGAGAGTGTCAAACCTTACCTACAACAATTTACAAAGGAAATGCTAGTATCAAAAACTTTAAGATTGTATGGAATAGGTGAGTCAAATCTAGAATTGGAAATTTTAGATATAATTGATGAGCAAACTAATCCAACAGTTGCTTTGTATGCAAAGGAATTAGAAGTTACAATAAGAATAACTGCAAAAGCTGAAAATGAAGAACTAGCTTTTGAATTGATAAAACCAGTAGAAGAAAAGATAAAAGACAGAGTAGGGAAATATGTATATACTGAAGGCGATATTTCAGTATCTGAAGGAGAGTCTGCATTAGAGGATGCTGTTTCTAAGCTTCTTGTAGAAAAAAACTTAACAATAGCAGTGGCTGAATCTTGTACTGGAGGTTTGCTATCTTCATCTCTTATAAACTATCCAGGAATATCTTCTGTATTTCTTGAAGGATGTGTAACATATTCTAATGAAGCCAAAATGAAAAGATTGGGAGTAAAAAAAGAAACTTTAGAAGACTTTGGAGCAGTAAGTGAGCAAACAGCAATAGAAATGGCTGAGGGCATTGCTAAAGGGCTTGGAGCTAATATAGGCATATCTACAACTGGAGTAGCTGGACCTGGTGGAGGGACTGAGGAAAAGCCTGTAGGACTGGTTTATACTGCAATATATATAAATGGAAAGATAATAGTGAAAAAAAATATATTTAATGGAGATAGAAGAAAGATAAGATTAAGAGCTACTAGAGATTTACTTAATGAACTGAGAATACAATTAGAAAAACTTTAAATTATTATGATATTGGGCATATTTAAAGTATTGGTATAATATAAAATCATTTTTGGAGGCTTTTAATTTATGATAAAACATATATTTTGTGATTTAGATGGAACTTTATATGAAAATGGAGCTATAACAAAAGAGGACATAACAGCAATTGAGGAAATAGAAAAAAGCGGAGTACAGTTTAATGTTGCTACAGGTAGGGTTTTTAAGCAAGCTCGTGATATTATTGAAGGGAGCTTAGATATGAATGGCTATTATATATGTGAAAATGGCGCATTTATACATGATAAAGATTATAATGTGATTTTTAAGCAAACTATAGATGATAAATTAGTAAAAAAAGTTATTGATAGATTTGAATCAACTGATGCACAATTGTATTTTAAATATAAAGGAGATGTAATTGTAGATAGTGATACGACAGCTTTTAGACATTATTCTAGTGATTTTATAGTGGACCCTGATTTTGAGAAAAGAGATAGTTTTGATAATCTTATAGGTAATATTGGTATATGCTCTGAAAATTTAGAAGAGTTGTCTAGAATAGAGTTATATTTAAAAAGTGAGTTTAGCGAAGTGTTGGAAATATATTTTTCTAGTACTTATACTTTAAACATAGTTCCTAAAAGTGTATCAAAAAGAGGTAGTATAGAACATGTAATAAAAACTCTGAATGTAAGTCCAGATGAAGTTGCTACTATTGGAGATTCTCCAAATGATATTTGTATGTTAGAAGGCTTTAAATACAGTTTTGTAATGTCAAAGGCAAGAGAAGAAGTAAAACAAAGTGCAAATTATGTAGTAGATAGTGTAAAAAGTGCTATAGATGCTATAATAAAAATAAATAATTAGATATAAGATTGATGTTAAGTAATAAAAAACTAGTAAGTTATTTTTGTATGTTGATTTACTAAGTAATCAATTTTATAAGGTATTACCTATTCAGTATAAAAAAATGACTGTTCAAGAGAATTATAAAACTAGATTTTATATTCTGTAGAGCAGTCATTTTGATTGTATTAATTGTCAGTTTAAAATTCTTAAGTTAACCACAATTTGCTATATGGTATGATTTTATTGTATTAGCTAAAATAGAATCTAATATATAATTTATAACACTATTGCAAGTATATGCTGAAAATTTTAAATCATTCATATAGTCGCTTTTATTTTTGTATTCATTGTAAAGTTTAACAAAAAATTTTTCAAATCCGTTATTTATAGTACTACCTTTAATTTTAGATAAATCAACATCCTTTGCAAATGCTCCAAGTTCTCTTTCATAAGTGACATGTTTGTTCAAACTATGCTTAAATTCCCAGCGCTCACTATGAGCTAAGCAGAAAAAATCGCATAAAAAGTGGCAGATAACACCAAGTTCTTGACTAAGTCTACTTACTGAAAAATATTTAGAAACGCTGTCTATAGTAAGACTGCACAGATATTTTATTTTAGAAGCAACCATATTAAATGATTCATCCATATAATGTTTTTTTAATTTGTATTTAGAAAAAGCATCTGGTTTTATATTGCCATATATAAAATTTTTTTCGCTTATAAAGAATGTTTTATTTTCATCTATATTATTAAGTATCGATTTTGCCATAATAAAATGGGTATTCATTAACATATTTACACCTCGTATAGTTTATTAGACTTATTAAATATATTATTATGATATGATATTTATGATAAAAGTTTAATGGTAAATATATGAAATTAAGTCAATCACATTTATTTAAATAATTTCAACCATATTCATAATACCAGTAATTGGCGAAATTTACAATATGTAAATAATGTTAAGTTTTTATTTATCAAATTTAAAATTAAGTATTAGTATACTTTCTAATTAGTCTATTAGCTTTAGATTGAGAAATTTCAAGGAGTCTAGCTACTTTATAAGAACTGCCCAATTTTTCATAAGCATCCAAAATTACATTTTTTTCATACTCCATAATTAAAGTGTTAAAGTTTTTGTTTTTATAATCAATAGGTAGAGAATTATCTACATCAGTTGTATATGTTGGAGAATTATTTCCACTATTGACAGTGTTTACATTTTTAGTGAGTATACTTGGTAAATCGTCTGTTGTTATATGATTATCTCTACAAGTAAGTAAGATTTTTTGAATTATATTCTGTAACTCTCTTATATTACCTGGAAATCTGTAGTTTGCAATAATACTTATAGCTTCTTTTGAAATTGTCTTGTTTAGATTAAAGTCACTTGAATATCTATTAAAATAATATTTTATAATCTCTACTAAATTATCTTTTCTTTCTCTAAGTGGAGGGAGTTTTATTTCTATAACATTTAATCTATAATATAAATCTTCTCTAAATTTTTTTTCTTTTACTTTAGAAATTAAGTCAGCATTTATAGCAGATATAATTCTTATGTCAACTTTTTTATTTTTTAAACTTCCAACAGGAGTAAAAGTCCTATCTTGTATCAATTGTAAAAATTTTGCCTGTAGATTTTGTGGTATATCACCTATTTCATCTAAAAAAAGAGTTCCTCCATTAGCCAATTCCACAAGACCAACTTTACCTTTGGTACTTGCACCTGTAAAAGCACCTGAAGTATATCCAAAAAGTTCAGATTCAAGTAGTTGTGGAGATATGGTTGCACAGTTTATAGTTATAAATGAACCACTTGCCCTGTTGCTGTTGTGATGTATATATCTAGCAAGTGAACTCTTTCCTGTTCCAGATTCTCCTAATAATAGTACGCTTACATCAGTTTTAGAAACATGGTTAACTGTATTCATAATAGGTCTCATAACTACACCATACATAATTACTGTATCTTCAATCCTAAGAGCTGTTCTATATAGTGTTTCCACCTCAGATTTGTATCTTTTTACTTGTTTTTTTGTGTCTTCAAGTTTATTTTTTATATTATTAAGCTCGGTTATATCTCTACAATTTTCAACAGTGAATTCTAGCTCGCCATTTTCATCAAATACAGGGCTTGCAGTTATAATAAGTTTTTTTCCTGTTTGAGTATCCTGTTCAAGTGAAAATTTAGACTTTGTTCTCAATACCACTGGTATGGGGCTTTTTGTTGAATATCCAGATTCTTCTAAGAAAGAAACGTTTTTTCCTAAAATATCTTCTTTTTTTAGACCATAATTTTCTTCAAATGCCTTATTACAATATATTATTATACCTTTATCATCAGATGCACATATTTCATCATGAGAAGCCTCTAATATTTTTTTATAAAACTCTAAATCTAAATCCATTTTCCCTATTTACCCCCTAAATTTTTACTGATATATTAAAATAGGTTTAATTTATTAAATATAATTAAAAGTATAATCTTTATATAATACATAAATTTCAGTCTATTTTAACTTTAAATAAGTTATATATAACTTATTTTACAGTTAAAACGAGTCTAAATCAACTTAAAATATACTTGAAATTACTATAGAAAAGTTGAAAAACTAGTAATATTGTTGCAAATTCTAAGTTTTTAGTGTCGATATAAATAAAATAAAATTGGCATGTTTTTTGCTTGATAAAAATGATGTGTATTGACTAAATAATAGTAGAGGGGTATTTAAGATGGGAGAAAAAAGTAAAGGGTATGTATTTATAGCAACAGCAGGAATCTTATGGGCTACACTTGGGTTGTTTGGAAAGTTTTTGATGGGAAATGGACTGACATCAGAACAAGTAGCATTTACAAGATTATTTTTTGGATTTATAGTTTTAGGTGTTTATTCAGCTATAAGAACACCACATATTTTAAAAATAAACAAAAAAGGAATTATTTATTCAGTAATAATAGGAATTATATGTCAAGCTATGTTTAATTTATGTTACTTTAAAGCTATTGATACTGTAGGTGTATCTGTATCAGCAGTTTTATTGTATACATCGCCATTGTTTTTAGCTGTATTTTCAAAATTTTTTTATAAAGAGAGTATTACTAAAAGTAAAATATTTTCGCTGATTTTTTGCTTTATTGGTGCTATTATGGCAGTAACTGGTGGAAGTTTGAATTTTCAAAACTTAAGTACTATGGGCTTGTTACTTGGAATATTATCTGCAATAGCGTATGCACTTATGCCAACTATTAGTAAGAATGCTTTAAAGGAATTTTCAAGTTCAACAATATTAGTTTACAGCTTTTTATTTGGAGCGATATTTATGATTCCTTCTGCTAGACCATGGGAAATATTAAATTATGCTAAAGATTTAAATATTTTATCTTGTATGTTGATGTTAGGAGTTGTTCCAGCAGCACTTGCATATATTTTTTATGCAGCAGGCATATCTAAAGGTGTAGAGCTATCTGTTGCAGGTGTTGTAGCATCAGTAGAATTAGTTGGTTCTGTTATAATTGGATGCACTATGTTAGGAGAAAGTTTTTCTATAGGAAAGCTGTTTGGAGTGATGCTAATGTTGATATCAGCTGTAACATCACTTAATCTTTCTTATGATGGAATAAAAATGTTTTATAAGTCTAATAAATTAAAACAAACTGAAAAAACAGAAAGTATTTAAGACTATATATTTTGCCCTTGTACATTTGTATAGGGGTATTTTTTATTGTAATTTTTAACATGAAATTTGATTTGTGAACAATAAAATAACTATAGAATAAAATAACTATAGATAGATTTATATTTTCTATAAATATATCTATAGTTATTATGTTATCTTTAATCACTATTTAATATGTTAATCATTATTTAATCTTGAATAAATTTACATCCCTGATAGGACTTTCGAGATTTTAATGTATCATCAATTTGATTTAAAATCTCCCATTTTTTTAAACTCCATAAAGGTCCAACAAGTTCATCTCTTTTACCGTCACCAGTAAGTCTATGAATTATCATAGTTTCAGGTAATATTTCTAGTTGGTCACAAACAAGATTGATGTATTCATCTTGGCTCATAAGAGTTAACATCCCATTTTGAAGCATTTTCTCCATCGGAGTATCTTTTATAACATGTAATAGATGTATTTTTATACCATCTACATTCATTTTTCCGACTGCCTTAGCAGTTTCCATCATCATATTATAATCTTCACCAGGTAGACCATTTATAATGTGTACAACTACTTTTATATTTTTAGCCTTTAATTTTTCCACACCTTCAACAAATGCTTTATAATCATGTCCTCTATTTATAATTTTAGATGTAGAATCATGAATTGTCTGAAGTCCAAGTTCAACCCATAGATTAGTTCTTTCATTAAGTTCAGATAGATAATCGACTACATCATCTGGCAAACAGTCAGGCCTTGTTGAGATTGAAAGACCTATAACATCATCAAGAGATAGTATAGTTTCATATTTCTCTTTTAAAATCTCAAGAGGTGCATAAGTATTTGTATAAGCTTGAAAATAGCCAATATATTTAGCATGAGGCCATTTTTTTAACATCATTTCTCTTATATTATAAAATTGATTAATAAGATTATCCTTAGGATTTCCAGCAAAGTCGCCTGAACCTTCTTTACTGCAATAAGTACAACCACCATAGCCAATACTTCCGTCAATATTTGGGCAAGTAAATCCTGCATTTATTGATACTTTAAAGACTTTTTCTCCAAATGTATTTCTAAGGTAGTAATTCCAAGTATGATATCTTTTATTATCAAAAGCATATTTAAATTTATCCAAAGTAATCACCTATTTCTAATAAAATTGTACATTAAATTTGTACAAAAAACATATTACCACAAATAGGTGACTTAAACAAATTCTATTTTAAGTAAGGCAAAATAAAGCAATAAAATAATTAATATTTTCTAGATTTGTTTCCAGAAAAAAATAGAGCAAGTCCAAATAATATTATGAAAAATGACATTATTAAGACTATAAATCTAGATAAAAATAGTGGTGACAATATAAGGCATATACCAAATAAAGTTTTAACTATATTCCAAGTTGTAAACTTAGAATATGGATTATTTTTACTATTTACAAATACTACAAGCTGATTAAAAATTAAATAAAATCCCAAAAGTAATGAGAAAATACTTTGTATTTTTTGAGGAAATACAAAAAGTAGTATACATGTAACTATTAGAATCCATTGAACATTGGTAGATGGTTTAATCTCTTCTTTAGTAGCATATCTTTTTAACTCATTGATGTTTTTAAGATTTAAATATGCAAAGAATAAAAGTGCAACCCCAAAAGTCCAAGAGATTAATTTTATACCTAGAGTCTTAAACGTAAGGCACAAGAATCCCAATATAACAAGTAACACTCCCATTATCATAAATTTAGTAGCATTTTCTTTTTTATTAAAGTTATCAAAATTGATATTAAAATTTGTATACATAAAATCACCTCCAAAATCAATAGAACAATTATAACAGAAATTCATATTCAAATAAAGCCACATAGTATAAAAATAAAACTCTACTTAGTAATTAATTAATAGGTTGTATCATAAACTCTTATTAATAGAATTATACAGGAGGAGGTTTGTCCATGACAAAATTATGGGCAATAATATTTGCATTATTGGCAGGTGGGTCTACTGCTCTTGAAGCTTTTATAAATGGAGAACTAGGTAAGAGTACAACAGCATTGGTTGCCACCTTTATAAGTTTGACTGTAGGAGCAATATTTTTTTTAGCAAGCATAATAGTTGCTGGGGATTTAAAATGTTTAGTATCTTTAAATGATTTTAATTATAAGTTATTGTTAGGAGGAGTATTTGGAGGACTAATAATATATTTTACAGTAAAAGCAATTCCAAACTTAGGGGTATCAAATACACTTATATTAACACTTGTGTCTCAGGTTCTAATCGGCTTTTTTATTGATAGCGTGATTTTGGGACAAGAAACAATGCATTTATACAAATACATAGGGGTTATACTTTTAATTTTAGGTACATTCTTTATAGTAAACTAATGATTTAAAATACCATATAATTTGCTATATAACTTAAAAATTTGGTATAATTAGGATAGCAAGTAAAGTTAAAAGAAAGAGGTGTTAGGAATGGCTGATGAAAAATTTGTAATGTCATTTAGTGGTGGTAAAGATAGTATATTAGCATTAAATAGAATGTTGGAAAAAGGATATAAGCCTGTGGCACTCTTGACAACTATAAGTGAAGAACATGGAAAATCATGGACTCATAACTTAGAGCATAAGATGCTTAAACAAGTAAGTGATAGTATCGGACTACCTCTGTTAGTTGCTGAATGTGGAGTAGAAGGGTATGAAGAGAGTTTTGAGAGAGCTTTAATAAAAGCTAAAAACATGGGAGCAACAATATGTGCATATGGAGATATAGATATAGAAAGTCACAAAAAATGGGACTCTGACAGATGTGATGCAGTTGGTATGAAGGTAGAACTACCATTGTGGCAAGAAAGCAGAGAGGAATTGGTATATGAATTTATAGATAGTGGATTTTGTAGTGTCATAACAAAAGTAAACTTAAAGCATTTAGGAGAGGAATTTTTAGGAAAAAAATTAACTAGAGAACTTGTGAAAAAGATAAAAGAAACAGGGTCAGACCCATGTGGAGAGCATGGAGAATATCATACATTTGTAGTAGATGGACCAGTATTTAGAACTCCTGTAGAATATGAAGTAAAAGGAAATGTAATAAAAGATGGTTATGGCTATTTAGAAATAAAATAAGTACATAAATAAAATACCTATTATACAATCTTAATGTATGCAAAGTATCGATATTTGCATACATTAAGATTGTATAATAGGTATTCTTTATTTTATATATTATTATTACTTTTGTTTAAGCTATTTTTTTTAGACTAGAATCTAGTGTAGAAAAATTCTTTTTTAGGAAAATCATTGATGCAATAAGACATATAAATTCAGAAACAATAGTAGTCATCCATATTCCTTGACCACCAAACATTAGTATCATTACAATTAAACTTAGAGAGACAATTACAAGTCCTCTACCAAGAGATATAACTGTAGAAATTGATGGTTTTTCTACTGAAACAAAGAATCCTGAAATTATTACATTAAATCCAACTAATAAGAATGATATGGAGAATATTTTAAATACACGAACTCCTTCATTGAATAATAGAGTCTCTTCTGGGTGAATAAACAGAGAAACTATTGATTCTGAAAAAGTCATACAGATTGCAAATACAGCTATTGAAGCTATTATTGTAGCTTTTACTCCCATCTTCAATAATTTCTTTACATTATCGATGTTGCCTGCACCATAATAAAAACTAGTAAGTGGTTGCATACCCTGAGTTATACCCATCATAGTCATAAGAACCAATGTGTTTATATAGTTTATAACACTATAATAAATAAGAGCATTTTCTCCTATATATTTAGTAAGGCTCAAGTTAAAAAGTAAAACAACTATACCACAACTTAATTCAGTAGTTGAATCAGGGAAACCTATAAATAGAATTTTTCTAAGTGTCTTAAAATTAACCTTAAATTTAGAAAAATTCAAAGTTGAGTTTTTTCTCAAAAAGTGTATTAAGAAAAAAACAGTAGAAAAAACTTGAGACAAACCAGTCGCAATCCCAGCACCCTTTACGCCCCATCCAAACTCTATTACAAATAAATAATCTAGTATGATGTTTGTAAGGGCTGATATTATAACACCAACAGTAGCCAATATTGGGAATCCATCAGTTTTTATTATAACTTCTAAAGAATAGGAAACTATAAAGAAACCATTAAAAAATATTATTATTCCTAGGTAGTCTTTAACCATACCGATTGTAGATTCTGTGGCACCTAAAAATAGTGCCAATCTATCTAAGTTAAAAAAGGTTACTGCCAATATAATTAATGATAGTATAATTATTGATACTAAGTTAAATGAAAAAACTTCATTTGCAGATTTGATATCTTTTTTACCCAGATAAATTGCAATTATAGTAGAGGCACCAGTTGAAAATAACAAAGAAACTGCAAATATAAAATTAATAAAAGGCATAGATATATTAACAGCAGCTAAGGCTAATTCTCCAACTCCTTTACTTACAAATATTCCATCAACCATTGTATACAATGAGAAAACCCACATTGCAACTACAGATGGAGCTAAGTATTTAAAAAACCTTTTGCCCAAACTTATGTTTTCGTCTATAGATATTTTTGTATCCATTTATTATCACTCCTTGTAAAGCTATTATAAAAATTATGAAACTATTAATTAATAATTTTATTTATTACTAATATAGATGATAAACTATGGTATAGTACCAATGTCAACAGCAAATAGTAAATAATTATAAATTTTATTAAATAATAGTAATTTCAAAGGTTTTATAAAAGTAAAAGGAGATGATTCAAATTTTCATTTTGAGATAACCCCTTTTTGTTATTTGAGATTATTATAATTATATTATCATTTTCAAAAAAATAATAAAAAAATATAATTATAATAGAATAGTTTATAATGTAATATTGTAATAAAAATAGTTAGGTTTATATTAATATGGAATATACTAAATAAATATATTATTCACATATTCTGTAACAATTTTTACCACTTGCTTTAGCTAAGTACAAAGCTTCATCTGCTTTAGAAAATAAGCTTTTATATGATTTACTTGAATCTGTAGCAAAAGCAATGCCAATACTCAATGTTATTTGATGATTGTTTTTTGCCTTTATTTTACTTACATCAGTTAAAATATCATTAATGCTTTTTATTACAGAATCATTTGATAGCGATTTCATAAATATCATAAACTCATCTCCGCCGATACGAGCAACTATATCCTTATCATCTGTATTTTGCATTAATATTTTTGAAACAGCAACTAAAACTTCATTTCCTTCTAAATGTCCAAAAGTATCATTTACAGTTTTAAAGTCATCAATGTCAATAACCATTAAAGCTTCACTATTTTTTTGTTCAGTATTGATGAGATACTCATCTATAAAATTTTCTGATGCTTTTTGATTATAAAGCTGTGTTAATGGATCTCGTTGAGTTTGAGCAATTAATTTTTCTAATTTAGATTTATCTTCAGTTATATCTTTCAAAACACCAATTGTTTTGATTGGATTATGATCACCATCATAAATAACTGAACATTGAACACGAATCCATCTCCACTCATCTCTAATTAATGATTCTAACTTTCGTATTTCAATTGTTTCATGAAGGTTTCCACGAAGTACTTCTAATAATTTACCAATATCATCAAGATGAATACTTTGCCCATCTTTTAATATGTTGGAATAATTTCTTGTTTCAAAATTTTCTAGTTCAATTTTTCGGTCTATTTCAACTCGTTGATATATTACAAAATTATCATTTTCAATATCATATTCAAACATAATATCTGTAATATTTTGTAAAGCAATACGATATCGTTCTCTCTCTAACTTTAATTCAGATTCTATATTTTTTAGTTGAGTGATATCTGTAATAATGCTATTGATTTTTACAATACCATCACTATTTAATGATTTCATTCCAGAATCTAATACCCACATTAATGTTCCATCTTTTTTACGTATTCTATATTCAGATGAATAGGTAGAGCCTTTTGCAAAACATCGTTCACAATCTTCTAGTGCTTTAGGTAAATCTGGTGGGTATACAGCACCTACTGCAGAGCCACCACTCATTTCCATAAACTCATCATATGTATATCCTAATATTTTAGGTAATCCCTCATTGACATAGAAAAATGAATATGTATCATCATCATTGCTTCCTTTTAATCCACCATTGATATTATTGGTAATCATTTCGATTACTTCTGTCTTTTCCTTTAGTAATCTTTGCAAATAATCATAACTTTGTGTTCCTATTTTATTAGGGAAGAATTCATCAACTTGCATTTCACTGTATGGGTTTGATATGTGCATATGTCTCACCAATAATTGTCCATTGTTTTCAATTATTTCAAATGTACAACGCTGACATACCTCTAAAATCATTTGGTCATTTTCTTTAGTACGAATAGTATATTTTCCTACTACGATACATCTATATTTATCTTCACTTACAACTTCAAATATTTCATTATTCATATCACAAGAAGGAACTTCGTTTTGACCAGCATAAAAATAGTCTTTTATTTCATTAAAAGAAGTGAGAAATTCTTGTTCTCCTGGACCAATCCAAGTAATATCTTTTGACATATATTTTAATACCTCATTAATATCTCGATTTACATAAAAACTCATTAAAATATGTCTTACCAATTCTGGTGCTTTTTTTGAGAGTGTGCTCATGATATTCTCCTTTCTTACTATTATATAAATTAATTATATTATACATTAATACTTTTAAATTAGAAAACTTTGTTGAACTATGACCTTTTTATGAAATAAGAAAATTTTATGCAATATTTTAAGTAAAAGTAGGTTTTTATATAAAAACTTAATTTATCTGTGTTAACTCTGATTTATAGAATCAAATGATTTTATTATAAAAACACAAATAAATTAAAAGTAGTTACTCTAAATAGCTTAGTGCCCTAAAATTAAATTAATTTTATTGCATTATATATTAACTTATAGCACATAGTGGGAATTTTATCATTAATTTGTCGAACGATTGTGATTAATTATATAGTAGAATGCTTGTTATTAATTATACATAAACTGGAGTTTTAATTTAATAAATCTATAAAGGTACTTATAATTTATTTATAGTTGAGACATTTTAAATTAAATATCTATTAAATTTTTTATTTTATCAACATCTATATACATACCTTGTGCAATAGACCTTCCATCAATTGCAGAAAGATTACATTGTTTATACATAACTGTAACAATCTGACCATTACGCTTTATAAATCTGTATAAAAAAGATTCAATCTTATTTGTATCAATCATTTCTAAGCTTTTTTTATAAACGAAGTCTAAATCATCTGGATGAACAATTGCTCTTAAGTTGCCACTCATTTCACCAAAAAATTGTTCTTTTGTATAACCTATAATATCAAACATTTCTTCGTTCATATATGTAATAATCATATCACCAAATAAATCATAGCGAATGATACCTACAGGTAGCATTGAATAAAATTGTGATAAAGTACTACTTTCATCTAGATGAGTATTTGTCATTTTAGGTATTGAATATGATTCAAATTCATTTATATAGCCAGCAGTTTTAATTAAATCTAAATGTATTTTTGTTAAGATTAATTTATTTTCTGAAATAATACAATTTGCACTAAAATAGAAATTACTATAATTTTGACAACCTGTAGTTTCATCAGATAAAACAGCTTCTCCACTAATTAGTAATGAATCTGAACTAACATCATGTGGAGTTATACTTTTATAAAGAATAGAAAATTTTTTACCTTTGATATGTTTTTCAAAGTATTCTATTACCTCAGGAAAAGATGTAAGTTCTTTTTTGTTATAAAAGTCAAACCATTTAATATTTTCAATAACATTTGCTCTTAGTTTTTGCATATCTTGCATAATAAAAAATGCATCAAAGATTTTTTCTATTAAAGATTTTCCTATATCAGAATATTCAATAGACATTTTGCCTGAAGTATTTTTTTTAGATAGTAACTTTTCAAATTGCTTACATTCCATAGGCTTTGCATAATAAAAACCTTGAGCAATGTCACAGTTTATGCTTTTGATAAACTCTACTTGTTGTTTTGTTTCAACACCTTCACACACTGTAAGTATACCAAGAGCTCTTGAAATATTTATTATAGAATACAAAATTGTTGTATTTTTAAAATCGTTTAAGTTATGAGATAAAAATATTTTATCAATTTTTATTACATCAAAAGGAAGGTTTTGTAACATACCAAAAGATGAATATCCAGAGCCAAAATCATCCATTGATACAGAAAAACCAAAAGAACGTAATTCATTTAGTTGTTGAATAATTGTATTTGTATTTTCTATCAATATATTTTCTGTAATTTCAATGCTAAAATTTGATGTAGCTACATTATATTTCTCAGCAATACTTTTTAAAGTGCTTGGAAAATTAGGGCTAAAAAAATGAAGACGAGAAAAATTACAACAAATTGGAACAAACACATCATTGCTATCAATCCATCTTCTTATATTTCTACAGTTCTGTTCGAATAAATATAAATCTAATTCTATTATCAATCCAGATTGTTCAAATAAAGATATAAATTTATCTGGAGTGAGAAGCCCTTTAAGAGGGTGTCTCCAGCGTGTAAGTGCTTCACATCCAACTATAGTATTACTTTTTATATTATAAAGTGGTTGGTAAAATACCTCAATTTGTTTATCCAATAAAGCGTATGATATTTCTGATAAAAATTCTTTATCATTTTCTAATTTATTATAAAAATTATTATCCTTAAAATCAAATGAAATGTATCTATTCTTACCTTCACTTTTAGCTTTTTTTAAACCGCTATATACTTGATTTAAAAGTATTAAAGTACTTATATCTGATTTACCATCCCAAATTGCACTACCAATGCTAAATGTAACATTAGAATAGATTTCTTTTTCATTAGGAAGTTGTATTTTTAATTCCCTAGCGCATTTTATAATAGATGTTCCCATGTCATCTAATTCTTCCTTCGATACATTTGGGATAGCAATTAAAAATCCTTCTCCTTTTAAATGGCCAACTATTCCTTTAGATTCTGGAACATAATACAATAGTTTTTGAGTAAGATTAATTAATAAATTTTCTCCAACTATGTATCCATATATATCATTGAATAATTTAAAGTTATCAATATTTAATAACATAATTCCAATAGAAGTATTTTTTGAAATACAATTATCAATATATTGATATATAAATTTTCTATTTGGTATTTTAGTAAAAAAATCTATTTCGTTTGAGATTTTTAATTTACAATTTCTTTTCTCTAAATCTTTAGACAATAGTTCTACTTTTTTATTTAACATTTTTATATAATTATAATTTGGCATAGTATTCCCCCATAAGATACTTTGATTTTTTGATAATAACTGTGTTTATACTAAAAATATTTAAATGTTAATTAATATTTGAACAATATACTGAAATAATATATTAATATCATTAAATTTATAAAGCGATATTTCGGAAATAAAAAATAGTGTATAAAAATATAATGGCATAGGTGTAAATATAAAGTCAAATATATCTTTTAAAAAGCTTAAAGTCAGAAATGTCATAATCAATATTATAATAGAATAATGAACAAAGTATAGATATATTTAGATAGTTAACTAAATACAATTTATTTTTGAAACCTTGTTTTAGAAAATTTTTTAGTATATTCTAAAATAGACTTAGGAAAATAGACGAGTTATTTATTTTTAAGAAAAAATATAATTATGGAGGACTTTATTATATAAATGAAAGATTATTATAAAATAGGAGAAATATCTAAAATATATGGTATAGGTAGAGATTCTTTAATGTACTATGAAGAAATAGGAATTCTAAAACCATTTAGAGATACTAATGGATATAGAATGTATAATATATCTGATATATGGAAATTGAATTTGATAAAAGAATTTAGAAGTTTGAATTTTCCAATGAAAAAGATAAAAGAATATTTAGATGATAGAAGTATAGAATCTACAAAAACTATATTAAATGAAGAACTTGATTTAATTGACAAAAAGATGCTTGAGCTTGTAAGTCACAAGGAAAATATCATAACAAGATTAAGTTCAATTGAAAGTGTGATTCAAAATACTAAAATAGACGAGATAGAAGTTGTATATATAGAAAAAAGGAAAGCCTTAGAATTAAATGCTGATATAGAAAGAGATGAAGATTTTGATTTCTTAATTCAAAAGCTTCAAAAAGAATATGAAGACAGATTTAATATACTTGGAAATAATAATATTGGTTCTGCTTTTTCTATTGAAGCAATCAATAATGGTATCTTTAATGAGTTTAAGTCGGTATTTTGTTTTTTGGAAGATAATGAGGAGATATATAATATAGTTTTTGATGAAGGATATTATGTAACATTAAATTATACTGGAAGTAACTCCAATAATAAAATATATATGGAAAAAGTATTTAGATTTATAGAAGAAAATAATTATAAAATAAATGCGGCACCAATAGAGATATATAAAATAGATATACATGAAACTGGAATTGTAGATGAATTTGTAACTGAAATTCAAGTTCCTATAACTAAATAGCTAAATTTTAATGGATTAGACAATAAATAATATAAAAAAATGTAAATTTACCACTAATTTGCCACCGTATTATAAAATCGGTGGCAAATTATATTTTAAGACCTTCTAAAATATTTACTGTTTCATTTTTCATTTTATGTGTGACATAAGAGTAAGTCTTAATTATATTTTATATTAGTTAAAGTATAAGTATATAGTGCTTAGATTGAAAATTAGTAATAATTATCTTTATATTTATATCCAGTTAAGAATATATAATTTTGATTTTCGACAACATTTATTATTTGTTTACTATATAATTTAATTAGTAATGTATAAAGAGGGGGATATAGGATGAAAATTAAGGAATTATTAAAAATTAATATCAACATTTATCAGACATAAATCTTATTAGATTAATAGTTATGGATGATAAAGTAGTTAACTTAATGTTTTGGAGGGGAATTTATGTTTGAGAAGTTTAAAGTATTAAAAAGTTGGCAAAAGATATTAATTGTTATTATAGGAATTTTATTATTACCATTAACATTATTATTATTTTCTATTTTATTTTTAGTAAAAAGTATAAATAAAAATAGTAATAAATTAGTAAAAACATTAAAAGTTGTTATAAGCTTATTTGTGGTATTTATACTCTTAATGTTCAATTGGGTATGGTGGGGAGCAACGCTCAAAGTAGCAACAGAACCTAATTTGAATGAGCAACAAGAAATAAAAAGAAAAGAAGAAGAACAGGATATAAAAGACAATGAAGTAAAAGAAAAACAAGAATTAAAAGCAAAAGAAGAAAAAGATAAATTAGAGCAACAAAAGAAAAAAGAGTTAGAAGAAAAGAAAAAACAAGAGGATTTAGAGTTAGCTCAGAATAAAAAGGAAGAAAAGGAAAAAGCAGAAAAACTTGCTAAAGAAAATGCTGACAAGTCAACAGAAAACGCTCAAGCTCCAAATCCTAAGACTGAAGAATCAAATCCAACCAACCAAAAAACATCTGAAACTGTATATGCAAATGGAGGAAAATCTAAATCAAATAAATATCATTCTTCTCCTACTGCACATAATATGGAAGGTGCAATTTCAATGAGTAGAGAAGAAGCAGAAGCAAATGGATATGTAGCTTGTAAAACATGTTATTAGTAACAAAGAAATAGACTAGTGTTTAGCTAGTCTATTTCTTATATTATATCTCTAAAGATTCTATAAGAGGATTATCACTAAACAACTTTAACAGATTCGTCTTTTTATATCCTTTAGGTAATTTAGTATAGATAATTACTTCTAGCCAATCTCCATCAATGCGTTTAATATTCATATTTATAATTTCAATTTTAGACTGTTTAAATTTTTCTTCAATATATGAGATTGAATCCGTGCTGTTAGAAATTTTAAGAGAAACCTGTTCTGCTGTAGGGAGTTTCATCCATTTCCTATCTCTATGAAGTAGTATTTGAGTGATAACGATAATAATGCTTGAAACAATACCAAGTAAGTATAATCCACAACCAATTGCAAGTCCTGTACCTGCTGTCGCCCATATACCAGCAGCTGTAGTAAGTCCGCTTACTGATTGATTTCTGATAAATATTAATCCTGCTCCTAAAAAACCTATTCCACTGACAACCTGTGCTGCAACACGGGCAGGGTCTAAACCAATACCTGGAGTACCTACTACATCATCAAATCCATATTTGGAAACAATGATTATAAGTGCTGATCCTAGTGCTACTATAAAATGAGTTCGGATTCCAGCTTCTTTTAGCCTATTCTTTCTTTCATATCCAATCAAAGCTCCACATAAACCAGCAATAATGATTCTTGCTATATATTCAAATTGAATAAGTATATGATTATTCATCTATCTAGCACCCCCTTTTATGTAATATTATATATACTATAACACTACATTTTTTATGTGGATATAGTAACATTTGAAAATTATATGATTGTTGCATCTAAATCTAAAATATGAAAAAGTATTTTATGTATATAAAAATGGTATAAGGGATATATAAGATTATATAATTAAAGAGCAAACTTAAATTAATTAAGATTACTCTTTATAATGGTAAATATTTTTATTTACAATAATTAGACAAAAAAATGTCTGTATTTTTTATATCTGCAAAACTATGTTGTAAAGATGCCATAAATACTTGATGTACAGTTTCAGCAGAAATCTCTTTGTCATCCCAAAATAAATTTTTTGTTGTGCAAGCATCGCTTATAAGAGTAATATCGTATCCAAGTTTCTTTGCTGTCCTTACACTTGTATCAATACACATATGACTCATCATTCCACAAATCACTAATTTATCTATGTTTTTTTCTTCAAGACAACTTTGTAAACACGTTTTAAAAAAACTATCTGGTGTATGTTTAATGATAATTTCTTCATTCTTAAGTGGAAAAACAATTTTATTTATCTTTGAACCATAAGTGTCAGGTAGAAAGAATGATGTAGTTGAACTCATTGATATATGCTGTACATGAATAATTGGTAAGTTATTTTTTCTAAAGAGTGTCAGTATTTTTTTAGCATTTTCAGCAGTTTTTTCTGTATTAAATAATTCACATTTCCCATTTTTAAAATAATCATTTTGAATATCAATTAAAATTAAAGCTATAGACATATTTATACCTCCTTTTATATTTTTATTATAATACTGTTAAATGAAATGTAAATTACTTACTTTTTGGTATGTATAGAACTATTTATTATAATAGATTCCTTTATTGTCTAAAAATTCTTGTTGTCCATGTTCAAGCATATATTCTATACCTATTTCTTGCATTATCTCTACAGCTTGTAACATTTTTTTGCCACGATTAGTAAGAAAATATTCAGTATGTAATGGATATCCAGTTGAACTGATTTTATCAACAATACCAAATTCTCGAAGTTCTTTTAACTGTTGGATTAACATTTTTTGACTTATTCCATCTATACTATGCTCTAAGTCAGAGAATGTTTTATTACATTGTCTCAATTTAAATACAATTATAGTCTTCCATTTTCCTTTAATGATATCATGTACAATTTCAAGAGGGCATGTATATTCATCTCTTATTTTCATAATATATCACCTCCATAAAATGATAATAAATTATATCACTGCTTTTATAATATGACAAATCTATATGAAGTATATAT
>NZ_JAGWCT010000020.1:0-52566 GCF_020657815.1 Clostridioides sp. ZZV15-6597
TAAAAAATACTCTATTTTCTACATATCAAAATTAATTCACATAACTTTTGCTTAAATATCTACTTAAAGCATAAAAAAAATGACTTTTATATATCCTCATGGTAGAATAAAACAAATAAGTCAATAAATTAAAAATTGGAGAAAAATTATGCTAGGAATATATTTCAGTGGAACAGGTAATTCAAAATATTGTATAGAAAAATTTTTGCAGGAATATGATATGACATCAAAAGCATTTTCTATTGAAGATAAGCAATTATTACATCAAATTAGTTATCATAAAGATATTGTATTTAGCTATCCTACACAATACAGTAACATACCTAAAATATTAAAAGACTTTATAATCAATCATCAAAATTTATGGAAAGACAAGCGAGTTTTTATTATTACAACAATGGGACTATTCAGTGGAGATGGAGCAGGTATCTTAGCTCGTTTGCTTAAAAAATATGGTGCAGTCATTATTGGAGGTTTACATTTAAAAATGCCTGATAGCATTGCTGACGAAAAGGTACTAAAAAAGACTTTAGAAGGCAATAGAAAACTCATAACAAATGCAGAGCAAAAAATAAAGCATGCTGTAAAAAAATTGCAAGACGGAATGCCAACACAAGATGGAATAGGAATTTTTTATCATATAGCAGGTTTATTTGGACAAAGGCTATATTTTATTAATAAAACAAAATACTATTCAGACAAATTAAAAATAAATGCTGACAAATGTATTGGCTGTGGAAAATGTGTAAATCTATGTTGCTTGAAAAATATTGTCTTGAAAAATGGTACTGCTATACCAGGAAATCAGTGTACTATGTGTTATCGCTGTATTAATAATTGCCCAAAACAGGCAATTACCTTATTGGGTAAACGCGTAATTGAACAAAGTAAAATTGAGAAATATCTATAATACAAATTTCATTAGAATTTCATTAAGATGACTAGTTAATTTAATTGATTGAAAAAAGACAGCTGACTATTTATCAACTGTCTTTTAAATTAATACTCAATTATATAAAATCTATGTGATATACTGATTGCTTTTAAAACACCATCCTTAACATACATCAAGATTAGTTTAAATCATTTATTTTTACATTTCCTTTGGGCAAGTATAACGTGCCATTCCCTTGCTATGTTCACCATATTCAATAGCTTCTTTTGGACATCGACATATACAGGCCATGCAATGAGTACAATGATTTCCCCAGTTTGGCTTTCCATCATTAAGATGTATATTTTCAAGTGGACATACATTTTCACATTTCTTACAAGAAACACAAGCATCTGTAACATAAAATTTTTTAGAATGAACAAATATTGGATAAAATATATTATTGACAAAGCCACTACTGAATTTAGCCTTAAATGTTGCTTTAGATTCTGGGAATGCTATATCAGTTCTAATACATTGTATCGTAGATGATATTTTCTGCTCAGCTTGTTCAATCGTTACTAAAGCTTCTTCTTTACTTGGGGTACTGAAAAGCGCAATATAGTTTTCTGGCATGATTACAGAAACACATCCCCTGTAATTCATCCCTTTTTCTTCACATAATTTATTCAAATAGGTACCTGCATTTCCAATATCAGCCCCACAGGTCATTACAAAATAAATATTCTTGTTTCCACCCAGTTCTGTTTTCATTAACCATTCATGCACAATGCGTGGAATACGCCATGCATAAGTTGGTACAACGATAACCCATGGTCTATCAGATATTAAATCAGAATAATCCCTAGTTCGAATTTTTTCAAATATATTCAATACCTCATCTTGAAGCTCTTTACTTATTTTTTTTGCCACATATTCACTGTTACCAGTACCAGAAAAATATATAATCATAATTTTAGCAACCCCTTTATAAAATTCATATTTTAAAACTATCGCATATTTTTAACTTACTTAAATATTCAGATATACTTTTTATTTATATTTTTACCCTTCTAGTTCTCTTCAATATGCATAATCCCTGCATGGTTTTTCCTTATTTCGTTAATGTTCTTTAACCATTATATCAGACAAAATAAATATTGCGACATTGGTAAAGAAACTCTTTACCATCAAAATATTATATATTATTATTTCATATCAAATACTTCGCAAATTATGTCTATCAGCTCATATATTCAAGGCTCTTGACATCATACTAGGACTCATTTAATGGCAGTAAATTAGTAGCAATAATAATCTTTAAATCTTATGAGTATGTTGCTAAATACCATATTTTAATAGTCAATCACATTTTTTAAGTATAATAATAATGTATCATACAAAAAAGCGATAAATAGTATTTTGAAATCACTTCCACAAAAACAAATAAAACCGCAAAAGCGTAGTTTCAATACGATTTTGCGGAATTTTAGAAGTTAATTTTTATCATTAAGATTCACTTTTTTACCATTTTTTATTGTTCTAAGAAATAATTTTACAAGTTCATTTGACAATAGAATAGTCGATGCAAATAATATTATCTTTATCCACATATCAAACTCTAGTGACACTGAATTGAAGAAACTTTGAAATACTTGGGTAAATATTATTTGAATAACACCTGTCACAACTATTACTTGTAATGCTAATTTATTTTTAAATAGATTTGGTATTGTACTGTTTAATCCAAATTCTCTACAATTTAATGCATTAAAAAGAGCACTGAATGCAAATAAGGAAAATATAACAGTACCTTGTTCTTCTGGAGTTGCTCCCAATATGTTGAAAGCTGATTGTGTAAATACAATTGTAATCATAAGGATAGCATTTATAATAATATTTACAGACATAGACCTAGCTATTATTCCAGAATGTCTATTTATTGGTTTTCTTTTCAATACATAATCTCTAACAGGCTCTAATCCTAATGCTAACGCTGGAGGACCATCCATTATTATGTTTACCCATAATAATTGTATTGTGGTAAAAGGCATGTCTTTACCAGTAAGTTGAGATATTATAGCAATTATAAATGCTACTATATTTACAGTAAGCTGGAACTGTATAAACCTTTGAAAGTTTTCATATATACCTCTTCCCCATTTTATTCCCTCTACTATTGTACTGAAACTGTCATCAGTCAATATTATATCAGCTGCATTTTTAGAAACTTCTGTTCCAGAAATACCCATTGCAATTCCCACATCTGCTTGACTAAGTGCAGGAGCATCATTTATACCATCACCTGTCACAGCTACAACTTCTCCACTCTTTTGAAGTGCTGAAACTATTCTCATTTTTGTATCTGGCTTGCTTCTTGCAACGATTGATATTCCCTTGATTTCTTTTCTTAATTCTTCATCTGTAAGCACATCTATATAAGTAGCTTCGACAGCTTTTTTTCCATCATTTAATAGCCCTAACTCATCTCCAATAGCAGTAGCTGTATTGATGTTATCCCCTGTAAGCATTTTTACATCTACCCCAGCACTAAAAGCTTTATCAATAGAATCTTTAACACCTTCTCTTAATGGGTCTACTATTCCTACAAATCCGCTAAAAATTAAATTTTCTTCTTTTTCATAGCCTCTTGGATTTCCTATTAAATTCAATTCTCCTTCTGATGTTATTGCTACCTCTGTGCGAGATTTAGTCATTTTTTTGTAGGCAAACCCTAAGGTTCTCATAGATTTAATCTGTAACTTTCTAATTTCATCTAAAATACTTTTTTCTATTCTTGGAGTTATTGGAACAATATTTTTACCTTGCTGTACATAAGAACATTTCTTCAGTAATACTTCTGGAGCTCCTTTTGAGAGCAATATATCTGAGTCATCTTGACGAATTAATGTCGACATTTTCTTTTCTTCTGAGCTAAATGGTATTTGTGAGATTAAATAAGTTTGCTTTCTCATTTCAGTATAATCTTTATCATTATGGTATAAAAGTAATGCACACTCTGTTGCACTTCCTATATATTTAAATGAATTTTCTTCTTTTTCTATATCTGCTGTTGAGTTTACTATACAATTTTCTTCAAAATAGCTATTACTCTTATATTCTCCACCACTTACATATTTACCATCAATATAAGCTACTTCTACCATCATTTTATTTTGTGTCAAAGTGCCAGTCTTATCAGAACATATTACAGAAACAGAACCTATAGTTTCACAGGCTTCTTTCTTTGTTACTAATGCATTTATCTTTGCCATCTTTTGCATTGTTATGGCTAAAGTAATATTTATCATAGTTGGCAAACCTTCTGGTACTGTTGCAACTATTAAAGCAATACAAACCATATATGCATTTTTAGCAGGCTCTAATGATTGTAAAAAAGATAAAATACTGCTTGTATCTAAAATTAGCAGACCTCTTCTTTGCATTTGTATAATCATAAACATACATAATAATGTAGCTATTACACCTGATATACCTGCTATTTTAGCTCCTAACTTACCTAATTTAATTTGTAACGGAGTTTGCTGTTCTTCATTTGATAAATTTTGTGCTATCTTGCCCATCTCCGTCTTATCACCAATACAAGTAACAACCATTATTCCTCTACCATATGCTACAAGAGTTCCTCCAAATACCATATTTATTTGCTTTGCAGGTATTGTATCTTGTTCAATTATTTCTGTTTTAGAATAAACTACTTCCATATCTAATATGGCATCAGCATTTTTAGCTACATCATCAGACTCTCCTGTAAGCATATCTTCTCTAAGCTTTAAATTTATAGACTGTATAAGTCTCCCATCTGCTGGTATCATATCTCCAGTCTCTATATACACAATATCTCCAGGAACTAAATTGTCTTTTGATATTTTAATTATCTTACCATTTCTAAGTGCTTTTACTTCTATGTTTTCTGTTAATTTTGATAAGGCATGAGCTGCCTTTTTGGATTTTCCTTCGGTTATTATACCTATGGAAATCCCAATAAAAATAGCCCCTAAAATCCCTAATGCATCATGAAGTTCTCCTACAAAAGAACTTATTACTGCTGCCCCCAGAAGAATTAATATCATTGGCTCTGTTAGACTTTCTCCCAACTCGTCCCAAAATGTTCGTCCTTCTTTTATCGTAAATTCATTTAATCCATATCTAAGTTTCCTTTCTTCTACCTCATTATCAGCAAGTCCAACTTCTGGATTTGTCTTTAAGTATTTTAAGACTTCTTTGGTAGGTTTATTATAATACCTCATAACTTTATCCCCCTTGTTAATTATATATAGAGAATTATATGCTTATGATAGCTTGTATATTACTTTTCAAAAAAAATAAGGTGTTGATTAATCAACACCTTATAGTGGTTATATATTATTAGGTTTTATGTTATAGGCTTTATAGGTTGTAGGCTACATAAATTGATATGCTTAATCTTCAAAATATCCTTCTGGATACAATGGGAATTTAGCTATAAGTTCCTGAGCTTCTACTTTACATTCATCTAATACTTCTTTGTTATCAATGTTTTCTGATACCTTATTCATTATACCTGCTATTTGTACAACTTCTTTTTCTTTGAGACCTCTTTGAGATATTGATGTAAGACCGATACGAACACCACTAGTTACAAATGGTGATTGTGGGTCATCAGGTATAACATTTTTGTTAACTGTTATTCCTACATATTCAAGAGCCTTTTCAAATTGCTTTCCTGTCAAATTTTTACTTCTTAAATCAACCATTACTATATGATTATCAGTTCCACCACTTACTATACTAAATCCATGAGAAATAAGTTCAGATGCCAAAGTTTTAGCATTCAATACTACTTGCTCCATTATCTTACGAAACTTATCTGTCCCTAGATACAATAGTGAAAATGTTTTCGCTGCAACTGTGTTAAGATGTATAGAACCTAACGTTCCTGGGAAAACACCTTTATCAAGCTTCTTTGCATGTTCAGCTTTACAAAGTACAATACCACTTCTTGGTCCACAGAAAGTTTTTGTTGTAGATGAAGAAACAAAATCTGCATAAGGTACAGGACTAGGTATTACTTTTGCCGCCACCAAACCTGCAACATGAGCCATATCTACCATAAAATAAGCTCCTACTTCTTTTGCAACATTTGAGATTCTTTCATAATCTATCAACCTTGGATATGAGCTTGCTCCTGCAATTATAAGTTTTGGTTTACACTCTTTTGCCTTCGCTTCAAGAGCATCATAATCTATACGACCAGTATTTGAATCTACCCCATAAAATTCATATTTATAAATATCATGTAAGAAGTTTACTGTACTACCATGTGTTAAGTGTCCTCCTTGGTCAAGACGCATACTTAAAACAGTATCATTTGGTTTTAATATTGCTGAATATACACAATAATTAGCTGTAGAACCTGAGTAAGGCTGTACATTTACATGTTCTGCTCCAAATATTTCTTTTGCACGTTTTATTGCTAGATTTTCAAGTTTATCTGCTTCTTCAGAGCCTGCTTGGAAACGTGCGCCTGGATAACCTTCTTCTGTTTTATTTGTAAATACACATCCACTTAATTCAAGTACTTCTGTTGGTGCTGTACTTTCAGAAGCTATCATTTCGATATTATGCTCTTGTCTAACCAACTCATCAGCTACAATTTTATATAACTCTGGGTCTGAAATTTTTGTTGTTTTTAACATAATAATCCTCCTCTTAATTAAAGAATATATTTTTTTAGTTTAATCTTTATTAATAAATTTATTATAAAGGTCTATAAAATGTAAGATATTCCTCCACCAGGTCCTAATGGTATGCCAATACCCATGAATAGTAATAATATTATTATTTCTATTAATGTAAATACTACTGAGTATGGAATCATATTCGATATGACAGTACCTATACCTATATCCTTATCATACTTTCTAGCAAAAGCTAATATTACTGGGAAATATGGGAAAAGTGGACTTATTGGATTTGTTGAAGCATCTCCAATACGATAAGCTATTTGAGTTAATGCTGGATTGAAATCTAGTAGCATAAACATTGGAACAAATATAGGTGCTAAAATCGCCCATTTTGCAGAAGCACTTCCTACAAATAAATTGATAAATCCAGATAACAATATAAATCCTATTATCAATCCATAGCTAGGTATCCCCGATTCTGCCAGTAATTTTGCTCCTGTTATTGATAAAATTGTTCCTAAGTTACTAAGATTAAATAAATTAATAAACTGAGATGCTATAAATGCTAGGACTATATATCCACCCATATCACTCATACTACTACCCATCATAGATACTAATTCTTTGTCGCTTTTTATCTTCTTACTTACTTTTCCATACACTAATCCTGGAGTTAAAAATATGATAGTGATTATAGGAACTATGCCTTTCATTAAAGGTGCATTACTAGATAGTATAGAACCAGTCTCTGGATCTTTCATAAATGCATTTTCACCTATACATAAGGCAACTATCATTACTACTACAACTAACAATGATAATAAAGCGTACTTTATACCCTTATTTTCAAGTTCACTCAATTTCTGTATATCCTTATCATTTGTTGAATCATTATATTTTGAAAAACGAGGAGCTATAAATTTTTCAGTTACAAATGCTCCTGCAAAAGTTAAAACTATCGCTGATATAAAAGCAAAATAAAGGTTCATTGCTGGATTACCTTGGTAAGATGGGTCCATCATTTGAGCTGCTGGTATTGTAAACCCAGCTAACAATACATCTGTAGTACTAAGCATAACATTTGCTGCAAATCCCCCTGCAACACCTGCAAAAGCTGCAAACATACCTACAAGAGGATGTCTTCCAATTCCTAAAAACACAAGTGCTGCAAGTGGTGGTAATATTATAAATCCTACATCTGCTGCTGTATGCGATAACATACCTGCAAATACAATTGCTACAGTTACAAGTTTTTGCGGAACTTTACTTATTCCCTTTTTCATTAACACTTCCATAAATCCAGATTTCTCAGCAACACCTGCTCCAAGCATTGTAACCAATACTAATCCTAATGGAGCAAATGACTGGAAGTTTGTAACTATACTACCTAAATATGATTGAATCTGCTCTTTCTCTAGTAGATTTACTACCTTTACAACTTCTTTTGTAGAAGGATGTATTTCTTCTACTCCTAAATTAGATATAACTGCTGACAATATTAAAACAATTATGCATAGTAATAAAAATATGGTTACTGGGTCTGGAAGTTTATTTCCTGCTCTCTCTACAACATTTAATGCTCTCATCAATAATCCACTATCTTTGTTTTTTTCCTGTGAATTAATTTTCCTCAAACTAATCACCCCCATAAACTTTATCTCCAGAAATGCTCTATCTTAAATTTTATTTTTTTAATTTATCCATATAATTTATAACAGACTGACATAGTACATTTGTACCTACTAATATAGAATTTTTATCAGCTTTAAATTTAGGATTATGCCACTGATACATACAATCTTGTTCTTTGTTGCCTACTCCTAACCAGTAAAAAAATCCTGGTGCTTTTTCCATAAATATAGAAAAATCTTCTCCTCCTGTAGAAGGTATTGGATCAACTATAGCATCTTCTGAATACAAATCACACACAGACTTACAAGCTATTGTATACATTTCTTTACTGTTTATAACGGCTGGTAGATCAAATAAATAATCTAGCTTTGCAGTTGCTTGATATCCACGAGCTATCTCACAAACTATATTTTCCAAATTTTCAGATATTTTCTTTCGTACTTCATTACTAAAGCTTCTACATGTCCCTGTCATATCTACCTTTTCTGAAATTACATTATTTGCAGTTCCTCCATTTATAGTACCTATTGATATAACAGCTGGTTCTAATGGACTTATGTTTCTGCTTACTATGGTTTGAATACCCATTATAATTGCACTTGATGCTACTATAGGATCTATTGTTCTATTTGGTATACCTCCATGACCTCCAAAACCATTTACTTCTATCCTAATAGTATCTACTGCTGCCATTAATCCACCTAACTTAACTCCCACTTTTCCACAAGGTATATCTGGGTGATTATGAAGACCAAATATAGCATCAACTTTTGGATTTTCCATTACTCCTCGTTCAACTAGCATCTTCGCACCTTTATTGACTTCTTCTGCTGGTTGAAATATAAACTTTACATTTCCATGGAGACTATCTTTAATGTGAGACAATACATATGCACATCCTACAAGGCAAGATGTATGTATATCATGTCCACATGCATGCATTATACCATCATATTTTGATTTGTATTCAATATCTACCTCTTCATATATTGGTAAAGCATCAATATCGCCTCTTAATGCTACTGTAGGACCATCGTACTTTCCTTTTAATAATCCTACTACTCCTGTCTCCATTCCCAGGTCTAATATCTCTATACCTAAACTTACTAATAAATTTTTTATAGCTTTTGTAGTCCTAAATTCTTTAAAACTTAATTCGGGGTGCATATGAATATCTGTAAAAAAATCTAAAATATCTTCTTTATACTTTTCTGAGATTAAAATAAGTTCATGCATACTAACACCTCTCCAAAATTTTATTTTTTGATTTTTTGCTAATTTAACTACAAATTATATAAGTTACTAATATTTATAAAGATAGTTTTTATAAATTTAATTTTGTTTATATATATATTTTACTATATTATTTTAATTAAATATATTATCATATTTTGCAATTTATTTAACTATTTTGACTTTTTAAATTCAGATTATATAAAAAGTTTCTTTAACTAGAAAATATTAATAAGTGGCTCTATTCCTGACTTTGTGTTGATTTCTGTCTACATGTAATTGCTTTATATACCATACAAACTAAAATTAAAAGTCCCATATAACCTGTATATGGATATAAAATATTTACTAGTTTACCAAATGGTAAAAATCCACCTATACAAGCTAAAATAGCTATTACTGTTGTTACCAATTTAAATTTAGGATGCTCATCTTCAACAATTCTATTAGTTACAGACCATAAAAGTGGAACAGCTGTTGTATAAATACCTAATATAAGTGCAACTGAGAAACATACACCTATAATAGGAGCTATATTATCCGCTAAATAAAGTGATGGTATTTCTTTCATGTACAAGTTTCCTATATCTGAAATCATAGCCAAATACATAACTATACCAGCAGTCATAAATACAACTCCACCTAATAAACCTCCCCAGAAAGCATCCTTTTTACTTTCAATAGAAGCTCCCATTCCTGTTAAAAAGACAATCATTACAATAATATTTAATGTATTATATATTACACCTGAAATGATTGGACTTTCTGATGCTTTTGTAACTTCAATATTTTTCATAGCTTCTCCAACCATAGATAAACCATCAAAATGCTTAAATAAGCTTATTAATCCAACAGCAATTGTAAATACTGCTATCACTGGTCCAATACGACCAAGTATACTTACTAATTTTTCTAGACCCATAGATACTGTAATCAAGGTAGCAACAGCCATCAACACTCTTCCAAAATAAGGATTTATACCATAATATTCAGTTAAAGTTGAGCCTGCACCAGAAATCATTACTATAAGAATCCCAAATAAAAATATTGGACTAAACCATTCGTAAAATTTTCCTAAAATCTTCCCACAATAAAAAGTGTAAATTCTTGTTGGTTCTTTGAGTTTTAATTCTCTACCTCTAGTTATAACTTCAGCACCAAGAAATGAAAATAACACCATTGATATTAACGCCCCAATCAGCCCCATATACCCTTGTGAGGCAAAAAATTGGAGTATTTCTTGACCAGTAGCAAATCCAGAACCAATTGCTGTTGCTAAATAAGCACCCGCAATACAGATAATATTTTTCACATTGACTTTGTCTGACATATTAAATTACCTCCATTATAAAGTTACCTTCTTTAACAAATATAAATTCAAAGTAAATTAAATGAAAATTCTGTCTTTTAAGAATAGTATTTGACTTACTTTTTTTATTTTTATATCTTTTTATTTTTATATCTTTTTATTTTTATTTATATATATTTTTTTATATAAATAGGTACAGCTTTTATAAGGTTTAATATTATTAAATATATTTAAAGCGCTTTAATTTTTATTATAATTAAAGTATACTTACTCAGACATATTCAAACAATTATCTATATTGACTTTTTATTTATCAATTTCGATTTTTAGTATTCAATTTATAAACTTTTGGAGTTACTCCTTTTTCTATCTTAAAGTTTTTATAGAAGTTATTCAGACTATTATATCCAACTATCTCTGCAATCTCATTTATACTTTTTGTAGTATTTTCAAGTAAATCAATAGATTTTTCTATTCTTATATGATTTAGATATGATATAAAAGTCGTATTCAAATTACTTTTAAAAATCCTAGATATATTAGATGGATTGGTTAAAAATAATTTAGCACAATCATTTAACTTTAAGTCATTGCTATAATTTAGATTTATATATTCCAGTATTTCATTTAATAAATCATTATTAGTATATTGATATCCGATAATCTTTTCTACAGACTTAGTAAATTCTTTCATATCTAATGGTTTAAGGAGTATATCTTTCACATTTAATCTCAAAGCTTTTTGAGCATATTCAAAATAGTCAAAAGCAGTTATTACTACAAAATTTATTTTTTTAGATAGGTGAGATGTTTTTTCTATTACTTCTAACCCATTGTATATTGGCATTTGAATATCTATAAAAACTATGTCTGGCTCTAAATCAATTATTTTCTCTACTGCTTCATCGCCGGATGTTGCTTTATCAACAATTTTTATTGGCATATCTTTCATTTCTATAAAGTGTGTTATTATTTTTAGAACAGC
Organism: Clostridioides sp. ZZV15-6597; assembly: GCF_020657815.1. NCBI lineage: Bacteria > Bacillati > Bacillota > Clostridia > Peptostreptococcales > Peptostreptococcaceae > Clostridioides > Clostridioides sp. ZZV15-6597. Next base: position 11,721 of record NZ_JAGWCT010000020.1, read on the forward strand.
TTCTTCATCATCTATTATTAGTGCTCTTCTCATGAGAATTCCTCCCTTTTAGCTTAATAATATAAAAAAGCAAGATATATAAAACAACATAAAAACATCTAATATATTTCTTAATATTTATAAAACTTATTAATTTTATATAGGTTCTATACATACTCCTTATAATTTTCAATAGGAATTTTAATCATTATGTAAGTCCCATCATTATCACTTGACTTTATATCCATATCAAAATTATTTCCATAAGCAGATGTAAATTTTGTATATATTAGAGATAAACCATGACCATTATTACTACGAATACCTGCCTTTATTTTGTCTATACTATTTTCTTCTAAGATAGTTCCATTATTATGAATTTCTATAATAGCATACTGGGAATCTACTCTAGCAATTATTTCTATTCTCTTTTTTGAATCAATATCTCTAAACCCATGTGTAAATGCATTCTCTACAATAGGTTGCATAAAGTTAAAAGGTACAGAAAGGTTATATAGCTTCCTTGGAATAAGGTACTTTACTTTAAGTTCATCTCCATAACGCAATTTCTGTAAATTCAAATAATTTTTAATATATAATATTTCAGCTTCTAACTCTACAAATCTTAAATCCGACCTCATTGTATATCTAAACATTTTAGACAAATCTATTATCGCACTGTATAAATCATAACAACCATCATCAAGTGCTATGCTTGCCATTGAATTTAAAGTATTAAATAAAAAATGATGATTTATTCTCAGATTAGTAACTGTATCCTGTGCTACCTTTAGATTCATTTCAAGTTGTTCTCCATAGTGATAAGTTCTTGCAATGGTTTGTTCTTTCTCTTGTAAATCTTTCCTTATATCATTAAATGAGCAAAAATTTATTATATTTTTAGATATTTGCTTTAATAATCTTTTTATACTTCTAGCAGCACCTTCTGGAATATCATATAAATTACTATGAGTAGTATCTAGATTTAAGTCAGATAACAATACATACCCTCCTCGAATAACTCCAATACTATTGTTCTTGTATAATATTGGAATATTATATATAGTTATCCCATACTTACATATGAATTGATTGCTACTTTTTTGATTCATACAATCGCAATTTTTAGGAAACTTCATAGGATTACACTTTTCAAAACAAAATAATGGAAAATATGGATTTTTTAAAACTATATTCCAAGAATCATCATATATAATTAGTGGAATTTTAAATGGGTCAATAAACTGACCACGAATTGATTCCACTGCTGCATATAAATTTAAAGTACTTTCACTATAATTTATTAAGGTCTTTTTTAAATCACTATTAGGATTGATTTCTATAACTTCACTTTCTCCTATATTACCTACATTATTTGAAACAATAAGCTCTTTTATTGGTCTATCTCCTGTATTTATAGACTCATGTGTGCTACCAGATTCTATATAAAAAATCATACCTTGGGAAAATGGCTTCCAAACTCCATTTATAATATACAATCCCTCTCCTTCTAAAATATATATCATCTGTTCTTGCCCATAATGAACATGATTAAAATGTTTTTTACCTGGCATGGTAACTGCAATGTATATATTCATAGCTTGTTTTGGGTTATTCTCATCATAAGTATGTTTCCATTCAATATATCCCCACTCAGTATTTTGAATTTTCATAAAAAAACCCTTTCTGTTTATAGATTATTTATATTCATTTATCTTTAAATAAATTAGTAAATAAAAATGTGCACATACTCTTTCATATGATAGCTATACTATATCAATATTCATTAGTTTGTACACATTATTATATTAATTATTATTTTTTTAATTATTTATAGCTTACTTTATTATTTAAAAATATATATTTCAATTATTATTTAATAACAGAAACACCCATATATGGTCTTAAAACTTCTGGAACTATTACAGAACCATCAGCTTGTTGGTAATTTTCCAATATAGCTGCTACACTTCTTCCAATAGCCAATCCAGAACCATTTAATGTATGTGCATATTCGGCTTTAGAATTTTTATCTCTTTTAAATCTTATTCCAGCTCTTCTAGCTTGAAAATCTTCACAATTTGAACAAGATGAAATTTCAACATATCTGTTGTAGCTTGGCATCCAAACTTCTACATCATATTTAAAAGAAGCTGTAAAACCTAAGTCACCTGTACATATTTTTACTACTATATATGGTAAGTTTAATAATTGTAGCATAGTCTCAGCATTATTAGTTAATTTTTCTAATTCATTGTAAGATTCTTCTGGTGCTACTATTTTTACCATTTCTACTTTATTAAATTGATGTTGTCTTACCAAACCTCTTGTATCCCTTCCAGCAGAACCAGCTTCTGACCTAAAACAAGGAGTATATGCCGTATAATTTATTGGTAATTGCTCAAATTTAAGTATTTCATTAGCATGTATATTAGTTAAGGGAACTTCTGATGTTGGAATTAAAAAGTAATCTAATCCTTCTATCTTGAACATATCCTCTTCAAACTTAGGTAGTTGCCCTGTACCCAAAAAACTATTTCTATTTGCCATAAATGGTGGAATAATTTCTGTGTATCCATTTACTGTTGTATTTGTATCTAGATAAAAATTTAATAATGCCCTTTCTAATCTAGCTCCTAATCCCTTATAAAGTGTGAATCTTGAACCAGTTATTTTCCCAGCTGTTTCAAAATCAAGTATACCTAACTCAGTTCCTATTTCCCAATGAGCTTTAGATTCAAAATCAAAGCTAGTCGTCTTACCCCAAGTTCTCACTTCAACATTATCTTCATCAGTTTCCCCTTGTGGTACTTCTGGATGTGGTACATTTGGAATTCTCATTAACAAATATTCCATCTTGTCCTCTACATCTTTAAGATTTTGGTCTATAACTTTAATCTTGTCAGATAACTCTTTTAATTTAGCTTTTTCATTTTCTACATCTTTACCTTCTTTTATAAGATTTGGTATATTTTTGGATGCAGTATTTAACTCATTTTTCATAACCTCAACTTCTTGAAGAATTTTTCTTCTTTCATCATCTAACTTAACTACTTCATCAAGATTAAAGGCTTTTTCACCCCTTCTTTCCATTGCTTTCTTTATACAATCTAAGTTTTCTCTTATTCTTTTTATATCAAGCATTTTTTCCTCCTCAATACTTTAAGATTGGATGTTATCTCTTAATCTCAGTTAACTTTGATAATAGTATATTTGCTTAAGGTTAAGAAATCTTTTTCTGTCTTATCCGAACCTATTATTTTTATTTAGTTATATTTTACTCACTTTTTTACACATTGTCAAATTATATTTAATTAAATTAATATTATTTAATTTTTTGTCATTAACCTTACTTTTACTTTCATTATAATTATACTAATTTTAGCAATCAATTATCTATTTTGACTTTTTCTTTATCAATCTTATATAGTTATCAATTTTCATATAAATTTTTTTACCTTATGATATAATTCTTTATATATTCTTTGTCAGATTTTAGAATAGGAGGATTTTAATGAGTAATTCAAGTATAGGCAGAAAATTGACTTTATGTAGAAAAAAATGGGCATTCTGGAGACGAAGTTGCTTATATACTTAAAGGAAGTGTTGAGCTTAGTTTGGAAGATGATATATTTGAATTAAATGAAGGTGATAGTGTAAAAATACCTTTTGGTATGAGACATAAGTGGGGAAATCCAAATGAAGTTGAAAGTAAGGTAATCTACATAGTAGTGTCCTAAAAATATAAATTTTCAAGGTAGAATTAATAAAATTATGGCAATGACCCTTTAGACCTAATAAGCTAACCATTCAGTCATATATAATATTATTAATTCTACCTATTTTATTAGATTAGATTTTATTTTTACATAATATTTTTTTACGCAATATTTTTACACAATCTCTAAAATAATATAATTCATATCTATTTTAATGAATATAATACTTCCCCTTCTACTATTGTTTGTAAAACTTTAATATCTTTTATTTTAAGAGGGTCAACTGTAAGTGGATTTTCATCTAGTATTATTAAATTAGCTAGTTTACCTTCTTTGATTGAACCCTTTTTATCTTCTTCAAAATATTGATATGCCGCATTTATAGTAACACCCTTTAAAGCTTCCAATGGGCTTATCTTTTCATTTTCACCTATCAATACTCCTTTTTTTGTAATTCTATTAACCGCACACCATATTGTTTCAAGCATATTAGGTGCTATTACAGGTGTATCTTGATGTAAAGTATAAATCAAACCTTTTTCTATAGTTGTTTTAAGGGGACTAATCTTGAATGCTCTACCTTCTCCAAGATTTTTAATATGAATATCTCCCCAGTAGTATGTGTGAGCTACAAAATATGATGGTATCATGTTTATTTTTTTCATTTCATCAACTTGGTCTTCTCTTACAGTTTGAGCATGTATCATCACAGGTCTCATATCATCTTTGATATTTTTTTCCTTTATAACTTTTTCAAATGAATTTATTAGTTGGTCTGCTGCTGCATCTCCATTACAATGAGTTAAAAGTTGCATTTTTTCTTCTACTGAAATTTTTATAAATTTCTCTACTTCCTCATCTTTATATATAGGATACCCACGATAACCATCTTCTGAATTTTCATATGGTTTCGTTAACCATGCTGTCTTTCCTTGAGGAGAACCATCCAAAAATATCTTATATCCTCCTATTTTAAATCTATTTACATATTTCTTTACAAAATTTTTATTATCATCTTTCACAGATTTACTATTTTTTAAATCTATATATCCTACAATATCCATTTTTAGTCTATTTTGATTTGACATTAATTTTAAAAGATTAAATTGATTATCTGCCATTAATCCTTCTTGCGCTGTTGTAATACCATAACTTAAGTAAATATCTTGTACTTTTTCAATTAGATTACAAATTTCATCTAATGATGGTTGTTTTATTTTAGAGGATACTTTAAAAAATGCATTTTCCTCCAAATATCCATTTGGCTCTTTACTCCCTTTGACTCTGCCTATATGTCCTCCTTCTGGGTCTTGTGTTTCATGAGTAACACCTAATTTTTTTAATCCTAAAGTATTTGCAACTCCCATATGACCAGAAGCATGTGAAATTAGTATTGGGTTTTCTAAAGACGCACTATCTAATAAATCTTTATCTGGATGCATATTTTCTTCTAAAAAATTGTTATCATATGAAAACCCAATTATCCATTCACCCTTTTTTATATCCTTTGAATCTTTAAAATCTTGTATTTTCTTTACTATATCTTTAAAGCTAGTTGCATCTTCTAAAGGAACTAATCTTAGTGTAGTAGCAAAAGCTGTCAAATGACTGTGTGAATCTATAAAGGAAGGCATCAATGTTTTTCCCTGTAAATCTATGACTTCTGTTTCATCATTTTTTAAAGCTAAAATTTCTTCTTTTGTTCCTATTTTTTTTATTATTTTATCTTTTATAAGAATAGCATCTCCACATATTGAATCTTCCATTGTAATGATATTTCCATTATAATAAATTTTTTCTTTCATAAAATTCTCCTTAAACTGATGTATAAACTCTATAAATTTATATAAATACTTTATATTTTTTACAGTTTTATTTTCTTTTTCATCCTGCTCTATTTTGATAAATTTATTTTATTGTTTTCTAATTAATTATTCGTATTTCATTAAGCTTATTTTTTCATATATTAATATATGAAAATCTCATTTTTAATTATTGTTCACCAAGAAATAAATACTATTCATTATAAATATGATAATTTAATAGTCATTATAATTAATATAAAGAATTATTATATGCTTATAGAATAAGATACTTAGCATGAATTATTTTTTTGTATAATTGTAATTTGCTAAATCATGATGTATCATTTTAAATATACAGCTGCATCATTATTTACAAGATAAGATACTTTTTTCTCAAATAAAACTTGATGTAATCTGTTGAAATCAACAAATTCAAATATTTTTTAGGAGGTTTTTATGAACAAAGAAAATAAAAATGTAAGAGTTGCCGTTGTTCAGGCATCACCAATTATAATGGACTTAGATAAAACTGTTGAAAAAGCATTAGAATTAATTAAAGAAGCTGGTAGAAAAGGGGCAAATATAGTAGTTTTCCCAGAAGCATTTATACCTGCATATCCAAGAGGACTTTCATTTGGATTTGTTGTTGGAAGTAGAACAATGAAAGGTAGAGAAGATTGGAAAAGATACTATGATAATTCTGTACCAGTACCTAGTGCTACAACAGATTTATTAGGAAAAGCGGCCCAAGAAGCAGGGATATATCTATCAATGGGAATAACAGAAAGAGATGGAAACGATATAAATTGCACTCTTTATTGTACAAACTTATTTTTCTCACCAGAAGGTAAACTTATTGGTAAACATAGAAAGCTTAAACCTACAGGAACAGAAAGATGCATTTGGGGTGAAGGTGATGGAAGCACCCTTACAGTTGTTGATACTCCATATGGAAAAATGGGTTCATTAATTTGTTGGGAAAACTATATGCCATTAGCTAGAACAGCTCTTTATGCTAAAGGTGTAAAACTTTATATAGCTCCTACTGCTGATTCAAGAGAAGAGTGGCAATCAACTATGAAACATATTGCTTTAGAAGGAAGATGCTTCGTTATTGGATGCAATCAATATGTTGAAAAAAATATGTACCCAACTGACCTTAACTATTATAGAGAACTTGATGCAGAACCAGAGATTATGTGTCCAGGTGGAAGTTGTATAGTTGACCCTTTTGGAAAATATGTAGCAGGTCCTGTTTTCAATAAAGAAGAAGTATTAATAGCTGATTTAGATTTAGAACAAATAGTTCTTAGCAGACTAGATTTTGATTCAGAAGGTCACTATTCAAGACCTGATGTATTTGAATTAATTGTTCACGAATAGTCTTTTTATCCAAAAGCTTGCATAAATTTTTTACATAAAAATTAAAATGAGATACTCTTAAATAAAATAAATTTAAGGCATCTCATTTTTTATTTTATGATTTGATATTATAGTTTTACATTAAAACTTATTTAACTATATATTAAAAATCAATTATATATTCAAAATTAGTTAACTTAACTATAAACCTAACCTTAACTACACACCTAAATCAACTACTGTTCTTCCTACATGCTTTCCTTCTATTATTGAATCTATACTCTTACTCAATTCACTTAATGATACTACAGATACCATGTCATCTAAATCTTCTAGCTTCCATTCATTTGATAATAAATCCCATATTTTTAATCTTAAATTCATTGGGCATTCTACAGAATCTATACCATATAAAGTAACACCTTTTAATATAAATGGATATACTGAACTTGTAAAATCAATTCCACCTGCATTGCCACATGTTGTAACTGCTCCACAATAATTAGTTGTCTTTATTGCTGTTGATAAAGTATTTCCTCCTACTGTATCTATTGCTCCAGCCCATCTTGGTCTAAGTAGAGGTCTCCCTGAATTATCATCTACTTCTGATCTATGTATAACATCTTTAACTCCTAGCTTTAATAATGTTTCTTTTTGTTCTTCCAATTTTCCTGTTGAAACCACAACTGAATAGCCTAATTTAACTAATATTTTAGTTGCAATCACAGCAACTCCTCCAGTACCACCAGTAACTAGCACATCTCCCATATCTTTGTCTACAGTATTTACAAATTTATATACAGATAAAGCTGCTGTAAATCCTGCTGTACCATAATCCATTGCTTCTTTTAAAGAAAGATTATTTGGAAGTTTGACAACCCAATTAGAAGGAACTCTTATATATTCTGAAAAACCTCCAGATGTATTCATACCTAAATCATAACCTGTTACTAAAACTTCATCCCCAACTTTAAAATCATCACAACTACTAAATTCTACTACACCAGATGCATCTATTCCTGGAGTATGAGGATATTTTCTAGTGACACCCTTATTTCCATTTGCTGAAAGTGCATCCTTGTAATTTAATGAAGAATATCTTACTTTTATTAGAACATCTCCTTCTGGTAGTGCATCTATATCTCTTTCTATTATATTTCTCTTAAAACTTCCTTCTTCTTCTGTAATATATAGTGATTTAAAATTTTTACTCATAAATTTCCTCCCAATACATTTAGTTTTATGTTAAACTAATTATAGTTGAAAAATAGTTTTATGTCAAACTACTTTTTATTTCAAAGCACTTCAAATAATTTAAAGATTGGAGATTAATTTATGGAAGATAAATATATCATACATTTTATAAGTAAAACAAAAGCTAATATGCTTAAATTTATTGAAAATAGACTCAATAAAAATGGTTTAAATGAATTGTTGCCTACACATGGAAATATACTCACTGCACTTTATGAAAATAATGGAATACTTACAATGAAAGAAATTGCAACTAAAATAGGAAAAGACAAATCTACTGTTACAGTATTAGTTAATAAACTTATAAACCTCGGATATATAGAAAGACAAAAATGCAATAGTGATAAACGTATTACATATATAAAACTTACAGAAAAAGCAATACTAATAGAGGATACATTCAATAGTATTTCATCACAAGTTAAAGAAACAGCCTACTGTAACATTACAGAAAAGGAAAAGCAAGAATTCCTTAGAATCTTAAAAAAAATCAATAATAATTTCAAAAATGCTGACTAAATCGAGCATAATTATATCTAGTCTTGGAATAATAAATAAAAAGAATCAAATATTGTAAAAATTTATTGTTAATAGAGAGGTATAATATGAATTTAAAAGACAGTAAAACTAAAGAAAATTTATTAAGAGCTTTTGCAGGTGAAAGCCAGGCTAGAAATAGATATAATATTTCTGCATCTGTAGCAAAAAAAGAAGGATTATATATAATAGAATCTTTATTTAATTATACTGCTGACCAAGAAAAGTCACATGCAAAACAATTTTTTACTAAATTAAAAGAATTTGCTGGAGAAAATATAAGTATATCAGGAGCATATCCTGTAGATTTATATGATAAGACAGCTCAACACCTTAAAGCTGCACAACATAATGAGCTTCAAGAGTGGGATGATGTATATAAAAATTTTGGAAAAACAGCACGTGAAGAAGGTTTTGAAGCTATAGCTAAATTATTTGAAAATATAGCTGAAATAGAAAAAGTTCATGGTGATAGATTTGGTAGATATGCTACTGATTTAGAAGAAGGTACTTTATTTAGAAGAAATGAAGATATCCAATGGATATGTACAAACTGTGGACATATTCATATTGGTAAAGAAGCTCCAAAAGCTTGCCCTGTTTGTCTTCATCCACAAGGGTATTTCTTAGACTTTAAAAATTCATTATTTGAATAAATAAAAATAATCTGCTGTATTTAAGCAATTTATTATATTGATACTAACCAGTTTTATAAATATTAAATTATTTGAATAATAAAATGAACCATAGAGATTATTATAACTATACTCTTTCTATAATTTATAATAATTCAATATGGTTCATTTTGTAATTTTTTAGAAACTATAATCTATCTATATCTACTTATAATAAGTAATTTACAATAACCTACTATGATAACTTAATACTTATATCATTTATTTCTTTCATTAGGTCAATTTCAACAATTTTAACTACATCCTTTTCAAATTTCACTTGTTTATAATCCAAGCATCCTATTACAAATGGAACACCAAACTTTCTAAACAAATAAATTCTTCCATTTTCATTGTATATTGATTTAAAATTTTCTTCTATTATATTGACTATCAATTTTAATTCTTCAAATGTTATTGTAGATTTAACTAAGAATTTCTCTATTATGCTCAATATAAGTAATTCTTTTTTACCTATACTCTGCTCTTTTTTATACAAATTTTGAAATATTTCTTTTGTATATTTACATATAGCTTCCTTCTCAAAAATAAAGTCAATATCAAACTCTTTATTGGTATCTTTTTTTGTAAACATGTTTGCAATATCATCAAGAGATGTTTCTTCTTTCATAGATAGTATTAACTCTATTCTTTCTAGTATTTTATCTCTTGGAAAAAAAGTCTCTTGACCTGTAAAAGCTGATTTTTTTATAAACCATTCTTCTGGTATTATATTTTTTCTTTTCCATCTATATAGCTGCCCATAAGATATATTAGTTTTGCTTAATAAATCTTTCTTAGATATCAATTCTTCCATAATTTTTCTAGCCCACCTTTGTACTGTTTTTTACACTCGAATTATCTGAAACTACCAACTTATCACTGTATTCAATATTTTCAACATCACAATTGCTTACTAAAGATATGCTTTTTCCTCGTATATCTTTTATTGAAACATCTTCTAATTCAATAGTATCTCCCTCTATCAAATTGCATTTAAATTTGCCTGAAAAAATGTTAATAAATTTAATCCCAAATGTAAAAATATCTTTACTTCTACCTATTTCTATATTAGTTGCTCCTATCTCTTTACAATAAGAGCCTCCTCCTGAATAGATATATATGTTTTCTCCATTTAAAAGACCATCACATTTTATTGCTCCATGAACCTTTATATCTTCACATTCTATATTTTCTTTATTTTTCATTTCACCATAAACTTTTATATCCTGTGCATAAATACTTTCACTTACAATTAATTGACCTTTTACTGTAACATTATTACACTTTAAGTTTCCATTAATTTTCTGTTGAGCAGTTATAATCAAGTCATCTATTTCTGCATCTCCATCTATACTAAGTTGCCCATTAACTCTTACACGTTCAGCTTTAAGATTACCTTTTATAGTGGCCTTTCCATTCACTACAAAGTTTTTTATACTAATGCCTCCGTCAAACTTTACATCTCCAAATACCTTTACTTCATTACATTTTATATTTCCTTTTGACCTAGCACTTCCCATAATTTTTATACTTTCATATTCTCCACTATTGATAAATCCTTCTCCAAGTATTTTTATAGATCCATTTTCCATATTATTACCTCATTTTAAATTTTATTTTAAACTTAAATATTACTTATCTTTATTTAGATTTACTTTTTCATTACTTAGATTTACTTTTCCATTTACATTCTTTATTTCAATAACTATTGAGCTTTCATCAATATCTATACTTTCACTATACTCCAAACTCTCAATATAACATCCTTTACCTATTTTAACATTTTTACCTCTTACAATTTTAACTTCACTATTTTCCAAGTTGATTTCATCTGCTTCTATAACATTTGCTAATAATCTACTTTCTGTGTATTTTTTAACTGATAGTAGACCTAGATTTCTAAGATTAGAAGATACTTTTTCAAAATCCCCACTCTTTTTTTCGGTTCTATAAAATCTTTTACAATAATCACCATGTCCTTTTTTTATATTTACACTACTTGCACCAACTTCGTTTAGATTAGAAGTTCCATGCAAACTTATCTTAAGCTCTTCACAATTTAAAAATCCATCACAATCCAAAATTCCACTTAAGTCAACACTTTCACATTCTATGCTCTTATTGATTTTTAGACATCCTTCTCCGCTAATAATATCTGACTTTAAGTTTCCTCCAACATTGATAATTCCTCCAGATTTAACTTTACCTGATTTTATGTCTCCAGTACATTTAAGAAATCCAAATATTGTCATTTGTGATGCCAATATATTGCCTTCAATTTTACTCAATCCTGCTGTAAAAAATTCATTACATTCCGTTGTTCCAATCACTTTTGCCGAACCTGAAGAATCAAATTTATTACATTTTATATTTCCATCTATTTTTCCTGTACCTGCTATATTAACTTCATCAAAAATTCCACCTTTACATTTTCCCATTCCATTAAAATTCAGTGAACGTAATTCTCCATCCATAATGATTTCCTTTCAATAACTTATTTTGTTCTTGAATATAATATAACAAAACATTGTTACGTTGTCAAGTATAACAATCTTGATGAATAAAACAATGCTCCTTTAAAGACAGATAAATAAAAAAAATAATAGAGAAGATATTTTATATGAACTATGAATCCTTCTTTCTTAGATTTCCAATTCAAATAAAATACTCCTCTATTATTTAACTATTTATATATTTGTCTCGTAACTCTCTAAACTTTATAATCTACCAATGAACTTCTATAATCTACATATTGATAAATTTCTCGATTACATCAGCCAGTCTATCCATATCTTTCGGATACACTTCTCCTATACTTCCTATTCTAAATGTATCTATGTCAGTCAATTTACCTGGATAAATAACAAATCCATTTTCTTTTAAATAAGTGTAGAATTCCATAAATTCAAATTTTGCATTCTTAGGATATAGGAAAGTTGTTATTACAGGTGATTGAGCATCATCATTCACCAATGTATCAAACCCTAGAGATTTTAATCTTGAAGATATTGTAAATTGATTTTCTTTATATCTAGCATATCTTTTTTTGACAGAACCTTCTTCTCCTAGCTCTAGTAATGCTTGATAAAAAGCTCTTACAATATGTGTAGGAGAAGTAAATCTCCATTTACCATTATTATTCTCCATAGTTTCCCACTGAGCGTATACATCAAGAGATAAAGATTTAGAAATTCCTTTGCATTTAGCTAATTCGTCTCTATTAGCTATTATAAAACCAAATCCTGGAACTCCTTGTATACATTTATTAGAACTACTCACTAGAAAATCTATATTAAAGTCTTCAACATCAATTTCAATTCCACCAAAACTACTCATTGCATCAACTATGTAAACCTTATTATATTCTTTTGCAAGTTTACCTACATTTTTTATAGGATTTAATCTACCTGTAGTAGTTTCACAATGAACCATTGATATATGTGTAATATCTTTATTTTCTTTCAATAAATTTTCCACTCTATTTAGGTCAACTGCTTCTACATCACTAAATGTACAATCAACATATTCTATATTTAAATAACTGCATATATCCTTCATTCTCTTTCCATATGCTCCATTTGCAATTACAAGAAGTTTACCATTCTTTGGAATAGTGCTTCCTATTGTAGCTTCCACTGAGAAAGTACCACTACCTTGCATTAATACACTTGTGTATTTTTCTGTATTCTTTGTAGCTAAAGACACCAATCTTCTTCTAACATCTTGTACCAAATCATTATACTCAACATCCCATGTACACCAATCTTTTAACATAGATGCTCTTACTGATTTAGTAGTAGATAATGGTCCTGGTGTAAGTAATATGTAATCATTTTCTGGTACAAAATCTGACTTAATTGTTTCATTTTCTATTTTTACTAGAACATCTTCTAATTCAGCCATAGTTTCTATAACAAAATGTGCTCCTGCTTCTTTAAACTTCTTTGAAACTGCTTCCATCTTAATTTTTAATTCTTCTTTATCCATATTTTCTACTTCTTCTTCTGTAAGACCTAATTCACTTGAACCTTTTATTACAGCAATACTCCACATTCCTGCATTTATACCTTCTTTTACATCACTTAATGTATCTCCTACTTTTACCATGGCACTCATTGGAGATACACCCAAAGCTTCAGCATTTTTATAACACATCCAAGGATATGGTCTTCCTTGAGATACTTCTGATGGTGTTACAAGAAAATCTGGCGAATATCCCTTTTTAGCTGCATTTGGTTCAACTATATTCATCATTTCTCTTGTATAACCTGTTGTAGAACCTATTTTTAATCCATTTTTTCTTAATTTCTCAATAGTTTCAACAACATGAGGAATTGGAGTTGTATACTCTTCTAGAGTTTCAAATAACATAGGTTCAAATTCAGCATAAAGTTTGTTTACATCTTCCTCTGTTGGAAATCCTCCAAAATTCTCTGCCCAAATATTTTTTATCCTATCCATTTCACACATTTCTCTTATATGGTCTATTTTTAATTTCCCCATAGGTTTTCTTGCTTCTTCCATTGTTACATCTATACCTCTTCTTTTAAATATCTCTATAAATACATTAAGAGGTGCAAAACATCCATAATCTACTGTTGTTCCAGCCCAGTCAAATACTACTGCCTTTATTTTTTCTCCATATAACTTTTTCATATTTATAACCTCCATAGATTTTCAGTTAGAATTTTTGTGTTTTTAGTTGTTTTTACTTTTAAAGTATAACTTTTTTATGTTAATTATACATCATATTTAGGTTAAATGTATATTAAATTTATGTTTTTAGTTGTTTTTAATTGATTCTGTTTGTTTTTAATATCTAATATAAAAATTCCACTAAAACTCTACAAAAAAAATTAAAATTTGTAATCTTATTTCTAGGTTAAATATATGAATTTGTTAAATTTTATAAATTTATTACTTCTATTTTGCTTCTATCCATGTTATATTTGATTCATTTAATTTATCTTTCCATTCACTTGGAGGTTCTGCGTCACAAATAACAAAATCTAATTCATTCAAATCAGCTATCTTGTACATACTGACAATTCCAATCTTAGAACTATCACATAATACAAAACTTTCCTTTGAATTTCTTATATACTCTTTTGACAATAATGCTTTATTTTGGTCTATGCTACTAATTCCAAAGCTATCAATTACACCTTCACTAGATATAAATGCTTTATCTACATATAAGTTTTTCATAGCATCTATTGACATTTGACATGCTGTTCTTTGATGTTTTAAATTTACTTTACCACCAATAAATATAACCTCTCCATCAAATATGCCTTGGTTTTCATATGAAATCAACTTTGATAGCACAGGATAGGAACTAGTAATAACCTTTAGATTTTTTACAGAAACTATGTAATCCACAATTTGTAAATTAGTAGTCCCTTCATCTATTACAATTGATTCATTATCATTCACAAATTTAGCTGCATACTTAGCAATACTTTGTTTCTTTTCTAAATTAGTACTATTTCTTTTTATATGTTCTGGCTCAATTACTCCATAATTTATTTTTACAGCACCACCATAAACCTTCTTCAACTTATTTTCACTTTCTAATTCTTCCAAGTACCTTCTTATTGTTTCTGATGATACTTCTAGTTTTTTTACTAATTCTTTAGTATTTACCTTTCCTTTTGCATCTAACAGTTCTAATATTTCTTTTTTTCTATCTATTGAATTTAAAGACAATTAAGTTCCCCTCCTAAATGTGTATTCTACTTTTATAAAATTATAATTAACATCTACGTCCATAAAGTAATTCTAATCTATGACAAAAGATATTTCACTCAATTAAAGATAGTATATCTTACAATAGATATTACTATTAATTTATATAGCATGCAATCTTTCATTCATACTTTAAATTTTTCACTATTTTATATATTTATACAACTAAGTTATATCTCTTTACAATAAAAAATCCATCAAATATCAATATTAGATGGACTTTATAATCTTTTATTATGTAAATTAATAATTAAACATTTAGTCATTAATTTATTTTCTTGTCTCTAAGAATTTTACTAAATTATTTACAGTAGACATGTCTTTTCTTTCTAAATCAGTTGGTTGAAGTTCTATTCCAAGTCTATTTTCAATCTCAAGTAAAACTTCAATTATAGCTAATGAGTCTAAAAGCTCTGTTTCAAATAAGTTAAGGTCTAAATCATCTTTTATCTCATCAGTTCCTAATACATCTTCAAATATTTCTATAACTGTTTCCTGCATAAATTTGCCTCCTTAAAATTAAGCTAAATATCCTGAGAATATCAATAATCCAAAACATACAATATGGAATGTAATGAAAATTTGAACTCTCTCAAACCATTTTTCTTTTTTATGCTTCTTATAAAATTTAGATTTTCTCTGATATATATCAGTTAAGACAAGTGCTAAACCTTGATACACACCATAAGCAATGTAAAACCAAGTTAGTCCATGCCAAAATCCCATTGTTATCATTGTTATCATCTGAGCTACATGAGCAGCAGTAGTTCTTTTCTTAAATCTTTTCTTTCTCATTGAAGACATAACAAATCTTGAAAAAATATAATCTCCAAACCATCTTGAAAGACTTATATGCCATCTTGTCCAAAACTCTTTCATATCTTTACTTATAAATGGTTTATCAAAGTTTATAGGTACTTGTATTCCAAATATATATCCTGTCCCTATAGCAAATAAACTGTATCCTGCAAAATCAAAGAACAGGTATAAACTATATGCATACATATAACTTAAAACATTTATAAACCTCATATCTTTAGGTATTATTGATACCCAATATGTATTTATCAAAAATGCTATAACAAATTTATAACCTACTCCCATAACAATGTTTTTTATTCCAGGCAATAAGTATTCTTCTATATACTCTTTTCTAGGTATTTTCTTCTCTAAATCCTGTTCAAATCGTCTTGACCTGTCAATAGGTCCAGAACTCAGTGTTGGAAAAAATAACATAAAATAAAGCATATTTGAAATCTTAACCTCTTTTATAGCACCATCATAAATTTCAATAACCATTTGTATAGCCCTGAAATTTAAGTATGATATTCCAATAAATCCAATCAATCCAAAAGATGTAACTGGAGATATTTTATTAATTATTATTGGAAGCATTGATGCAAACAAAAAGCCCCAATATATATATTTATTTTTAGTTTTTCTTCTTACATATTCGTATCCTTTGACTATTATTACTTCTAAAATGATAAATATCAACAAGTATTTAAATTGAACATCTATTCCTACAATCAAAAATATCATAAATAAACTTGCCAACATACCATAATACTTTATATTTTTACCCATTAAGCCCAAAATCACTGCTGGTATTGATGTTAATAATAATATGTAAAGATAAAAATAATCTCCATACTGTGAAAAAACCATTAAATTTCCTCCATAAGTTTCTTTCTGTCTATTTTACCATTGATATTTGTTGGAAACTCGGAAATTATTGCAATATTTCTTGGAATCATATACGAAGGTATATACTTTCCTAGTTCCTTTTTTATCATCATCCCATTTTTGATATTACCTAAATCATTCTTCTCATTTAACTCAACAATACCTTTTAAATAAGCAATTTTTTCATCCTTATATATTGGTAAAACTACTGCATTTTTTACATTATGAACTTTTCTCAAATTATTTTCTATATCTTCTATTTCAATCCTAAATCCATTTAACTTAATTTGAAAATCTTTTCTTCCACAATAGTATATATTTCCATCTAAGAGATATCCCATATCACCAGTTTTATAAGCTCTCCATTTTATACCATCTATTTCATCATAGAAAAATACTTCATCAGTCTTCTCTTTATTATTGAAATAACCTTTGGAAACTGATGGTCCAACTATTATAATCTCACCTTTTTCATTTTCTTTCAGCTCATTTCCATTTTCATCAAGTATTTTTATTTTACAATTTTGCATAGGATATCCAACTGGAAGACTCTTTTCATCATCTATAGCTTCTTGAGTCATGTCATTTACACTTACGCCAACAGTGGCTTCAGTTGGTCCATATCCATTGATAACTCTTGTATTTGGAAATCTACTTATAAGCTCTTTAGTAAGATTCTTTGAAAGTGCTTCTCCTATAAATATCATTGATTCAAGCTTAGGAAGCATCTTACTATTAAACTCTTTTTCTGTTACACATACACCTGCAAAAGAAGGAGTTGATACCCATACTGCAATATTAGACTCGCCAAATTGTCTGAATAGCTCTTTATAATCTGCTAGCACATCTTTTGATATTGAAAATAATGTAGCTCCATGAACAAGACCAGGGTATATTGTTGTCACTGAAAGGTCAAAAGAATATGCTGCTTGATTCATTATTACTTTTTCACTTCCATCTATATTTAAATATGGGCTTATCCAATCTACAAAACTATCTAAGTTATTTGAGCTTATTTGAACTCCTTTTGGCTTTCCTGTACTACCTGATGTAAATAGTATATATGCATTTTCATCATCTTTTACCCAGTTTTCTTTATCTAATGACTTTCCTTTATATTCGCTTATTACATCATTTAATTTATCCTTATCAATTACATTGATATCGCCAAAATCTTTTTCATCACTAAAGTTAAACAACACCTTTGGTTTCACTTCCTTAGTAACTTCAAAAACTCTATCTAATGGAAAGCTAATATCAAGAGGAACATACGCTCTACCTGATTTTAAAGCTCCTATCATACACGCCATTATCATATTTTCTTTATTACCATAGATTACTATAGGAGTATCTTCTTCTTTGTATACATTTTTTAGAAATACTGATATAGCATCTGAACATTCATTTAAATCTTTATAAGAAAGTTTATCTCCATTACATGCCAAAGCTATTCTATCTGTATTTGAATATTTTTTTATTCCTTCAATAATTTTCATATAAAAATTCTCCTTTAAAATCCATTATAAATAAATGGCAACTCTTTAAATGGTGTAAATGTTAAAACACCTATTGCCAATATTATAATCATAGTTAAACAAATACTAGTTACTAATTCTTTATTGCTCTTTAAATATTTTAAATAATCTCTCACAGACATCTACCCATCCTTTCGTTCCAAGATGCATTACATCTCTTAAATAATATTTCTCTTTCCCTTTATCTTTAAGATTCATAACTTCAAAGCCTTTACTTTCTGCTATGTTCTGCGCCTTATCATAAAACTGATTTCTTTCTTTCTCAGAAATACCAGTTAAATCATAAAATTTACCCATACTTGGAATTAATACAACAACTGGTTTAATATCTAAGTCCTTACATACATTTAATAAAAGCTTATAACTTTCAAATTCCTTAGATGTTACTAAGTTTACACCCTTATCTCTTCCTCTATATTGCTCTAGACCATCTTTAAAATGTTCATTGTAATAATACTTGTCAATGTTTAGAGGATTATTACCTACTCTCTTTTTAGCATCTTCAATAGCTTTCTTTTTCTCATGTGACCAATTTATAGGTTTTTTTCTTCCTTCTTTTTTGTGTTTATCTAGCCTAATTAATTTCTTATAAAGTATCCCTTTTTCTTTAAGCTCTATACAGTATTTTCTCCCTTGAAAATAAGGCTCTAACAACGCCTTCTCAGCTTTTTCATACACTGTCTTAGGTTCATATAGCTTGGCATACAATGCTTCTGCCTTATATTCGTCACTACCCCATAAAAGCTTACTTGATTTTTTTACATATTCAATCTTATTTTGTTTAGATATCTTTGGATTATCTAAAAAACGATAAAATTGTATTGGTGAAAACCTAGACTGATAATGGTGACTTGTAACTCCATCTTTTTCCATAAACCATTGCATAGAAATTAACAAGACAACCTTCTTATTATCAATATTAGGATTCATACTTCCTAACACTGCAGCATCTTGTAATGTCTGAGTATAAGCTCTACCAATTGCAAACACCTTATTTTTACTCCTATCTGTATTAAAATAGTACTTTGGATGTTGTTTTGTTGAATTACTAAGTTCTGATGACCCCAAAATCATAATATCTTTTTCTCTTAAAAAATGATTATTTGCTGTAACACCTTTATCCTTTATATCACTTAAAGTATCATCCATAATTGGAAGTAGATTTTTCTCCCTCAAAAGTTCATCAGTTTTAGAATCAAGAAATTTGTCTAACCCAAATAAAAATACTACGCCTATTATAAATGGTGTAATAAAGTATATCAATTTTCTCATATTTTCTCTCCTCTAAAAATATTCAAATTTATGTTATTATTAATCATATTAGTTTTAATGTATATATTCAACTACAAAATTGTAATAAAATCTCCAAAACTTTTTTTTATTCTGTTACAAATTTGTAAAAAAAAAGAAGAAAATAACTGAAAAAGGAATCTTTTTAGTGATTTTCTTCTTTTTATAATTTGACATTTTAATACTTAATTATGTATACAATTTAACTTATTTTAAAATTAAATTTATTCAAAAGTATATCTTAGTCCCCATTGCTTTCTTATTTCATCCATTAAATTCATGACATCTATAGATGATTCTAAAGTATTTGCTTTTATTTTATTTGATATACAATTGTTAACATATTCAATTTCATACTTTAAAGCTTTTTTTGTGTCACCATATTCTAGAGTTTCAACTCTTCCACTATCTATATAAGTTATTGTAGCCTTTGATGCTCTTGGGAAATTTTCTACGGTTATAAATCCTAATTCACATGCAACAATACCTCTTTTTGGCATCTTAGCTCTCATAGTCAATGATATTACAGCCATCTCATTCTTAGAATTTTTTAAAATTATTCCAGATTGTTCATCCACACCTGTTTCAAAATTCTTAACAGTTGTTAAAATTTCATTCGGTTGAACTGACATAAAGTATCTAGTAAATGACAGTGCATATGTACCAATATCAAGCAATGCCCCTCCAGCTAAATCTTGACTAAAAAATCTATTATTAACATCATAATCCTTACAACTTCCAAAGGATACTTGTATCATTTTAATTTTTCCCAAACTTCCAGACTCCACTATCTTTTTTAATTTTTTATATAAAGGCATATAATAAATAGTCATAGCCTCTGCTACTATTAAGTTCTTTTCAATAGCTAAAGTTACAATATCACTTAGTTGACTTCCATTTACTGTTATAGCTTTTTCACACAACACATGTTTACCATTTTTTAGGCTTTTCATTATATATTCATAGTGATTACAATGTGGAGTAGATATATACACTACATCTATATTCTTATTCTCTAGCATTTTATCATAATCATCATACACATTTTCTATATCAAACTTATTTGCAAAGTTTTTTGCTCTTTCAAGACTTCTTGAAGCAACAGCATACACTTTACAACCCACCTCACTCATGGCTTGTGCAAATTCTGATGCAATAGTTCCAGGACCCAATATAGCCCAATTTATATTCTCCATATTTACCACCTCATATACTTATATATTATTATATGTTTTTAAATAAATTACACACTGTCAGCTGGATAAACAATCTTCCCTTGTCTTCTTATCTCATCCATAATCCCCATTACTATCTTTGAATTTTCATGTGAGTTTATATCAGACTCTATTTTGTTATTATTTATAAGAGTTCTGAAACTCAAGAGTTGTAATACTCTATAATAAATAATACTCTATATAAACGTTTGAAACTTATTAAAATATTAACTTCATCAAATAAAAAAGAAAGCTAACTTTAAATGATTTCACCATTTTAGCATAGCTTTCTTTTAACTACAATCTAAACTTATCTTATACTTCTAAAGTTATATTATATCTCTATTTCCTCTCAAGAATTTTATAGTAAAAATTTCATCCACAAACAATGCTATCAATAATATAGTTGCTATAATTGGCCAATAAGGCATTATTAAACTATACAAATTATCAACTACATACACTTGAAGATACCTTACTCCAATAAAAGTCAATATAGTCCAGTACATAGAAAATTTTACACATATTATCCCTCTATTATTGTACTTATAGTCTGAATAATCCCAATATACTTTATTAAAATATACCTTCATAATTATACCTGTGATATACTCTACTGTTGTTGGCACTACTAAACATAGTAAAAGCAATGCAAATATATTATTTGGGTCAATAAATCTTGAGACCTCTATTATAATAGACATTGCAATTGCATACATTGGCTTAAATGGACCATTTAAAAATCCATCTTCTTGAAAATGACCTTGAGTAAAATAACTATATAAATTTTCAATTATCCAACCTATAAAACCATACAAGAAAAAATTAAATAAAAAATATAATAGAGAACCTACACTATCCATGAATATTCCTCCTAATTGTTTATAATTATTTTTTCTCATATCCATGGATTTATTCTAAATCAAAGAAATTAAATTTAAATTCTTTGATTTAATATTTCATATTATAGGCTACAACATTCTTTAGAATCTAAACTTTTCAGGTATTCTCTAACTTCCAATAAATTTTCAAGTATCTTATGTGATTGTGCTTTAATTTGTTCATCTGGCTCTTTTAAGTCAGGTACGTTTATACATTTTATACCACCATTATAAGCAGCCTCTACTCCCATAGGGGAATCCTCTATAACAATACAATTTTTTGGATTAACATTTATCTTTTTAGCTGCTTTTAAGAATATTTCTGGATTTGGTTTAGAATTTACAACATCATCTCCACAAACTATAGCATCAAAGTATTCTTTTAAATTTGCCTTAGCCAATCTTTTAACTGCTCTTTCTCTTTTTGTAGATGTTGCAACTGCCATTTTATATCCATTTTTCTTTAAAAAAGATATTAATTCATTAACTCCTAATTTAATAGGAGCTCCTTCTCTATCCATAAATTCAATCATATTTTTAGTTTTCTCATCATACAAATCTATTATTGGCACAGAACTATCGTATATCTTAGTAAGACCTTCTATTATCCCTTTACGATTTCTTCCCATAACAGATGTATATATTTCTTTAGTCATAATGTATCCATACTTTTCAAATGTCTCTATCCAAAATTCAAGAGATATTCTCTCTGAATCAAACAAAACTCCATCCATATCAAAAATAATTCCTTCTACTTTTTGCATACAATTCCTCCAATATTTTTTGATATAATTATATTACACTTTTTATGATTAATTTTACAACCCTCAATTTATCCAATTCTAATATAGTGAAATTGTAATTTTCAAAAGTTACACTTTGATTTACTTTAATGTTTGAACCAAGCATATAGGATATCCAACCTCCTATACTATCAAATCCATCATGCTCTATATCAAGACCAAAATACTTATTAATATCATTGATTGATTCAGTTCCATCAACCAAGTAAGAACTTGTTCCTATTTTCTTAATATGAGTTTCTTCTTTATCAAATTCGTCTTGAATTTCTCCAACTATCTCTTCCAGTATATCTTCAATTGTTACTACACCAGATGTTCCACCATATTCATCTACCACTATAGCAAGTTGAAGCTTTTCTTTTCTTAATTTTTCAAGAGCCTTATCTATAGTCCAATTTTCTGATATATATATAATATCTCTAAGCATTTCTCCTAGTTCAATTTTATTTCTGCTTATTTTTTGATTATACAAATCTCTTATATGTACAAATCCTAATATATCATCCTTATTTTTCTTACATACTGGATACCTAGTAACACCTTCATCTCTCAAAATAGATAATATCTTTTCCTCTGAGTCACTTTCATATATACAGACCATATCAGTTCTAGGTACCATTATCTCTCTAATTTTCTTTTCTTCAAATTCAAAAATATTGTCAACTAATCTTTGCTCTGATTCATCTATAAGCCCGCTTTTATAACTTTCTTCCACTAATAATCTTATTTCATCACCTGTATGTGGTTCATCAACTTCATCAGCTTGTGAATATCCAAATGGTTTAAGAAATAAATCAGTACTTAGATTGAAAAAGTATATTATTGGGTATGTCAATTTATAAAATCCAATCAGCAAAAAAGATGTACTTAGCATTATTCTCTCTGTATTATAAAGTGCTAAGGCTTTAGGAACAAGCTCCCCTATTACAACTTCTACCATTGTTATAATTAAAAAGGAAATAGAAATTGATATTGTATATATAACACTTTCACTAAGATTAAATATACTTATTATTGGCAATATTAACTCTTTAACTGTAGATTCTCCCATCCACCCTAGTGCAAGCGAACAAAGTGTTATCCCAAGTTGACATGCAGAAAGATAGGAATTTAGATTATCTTTTATTATTTTACATCTTTTAGCATTATTATTACCTTCAGCCATCATAGTATCTATCCTAGAACTACGAAGCTTTACCATAGCAAATTCACAAGCTACAAAAAATGCATTTATTAAAACAAGTACTATTATAAGTGTTACATTTAATAACTCCCGCATAAAATATTGGCTCTTATAACATAAGAAATTTATAAGAACTCAAAGTTCCCCCCTTATATTTATAAAATTTAATTTATAATATATATTCTATCATATTTATTAATATATCTTATTTTATTACAAATAATTTTAAATACAAAATTACCCCTCTTAATATTTATGATGGGTTGTCTCATATATTAAGAGGGGCTAATTAAATTTTACGTATGGGCAATATAAATTTTAGTGGTCTTTTACAGGACTTTTTTCAGTTTCACTTGTTATTCCTAATTCTTCTTTTTCAATATTCCACTTTTCAAGACCATATTTAGATATTTTAACAGCTTCAGCTAGACCTCTCCCAAGTCTTTTTATGGTATTCATGCCTACTTCGTCATCTTTTGCACCTTCTTCCTTTGCATCTTTACTCCAAATACTAGCACCAGTGTATCCTCCAATAAGTCCTCCTGTTACCAATACCTCATGCATTAAAAAGAAATTTATTATTGGTAATCTAGCCATTTCTTGTCCACCATATCTAGTCCCACCAGTAGTTATGGCAGCTCCTACTTTATTTTGCAAATTACATCCATGTACTAAATACATATGTCTTAATCTATTTAACACAGCAGTCAATTGAGCAGTTATTCCCATATCATAAACAGGAGAACCTATTATAAATCCATCTGCTTCTAGCAATTTTTTCTCTAGTTCGCCCATATCATCTTGTATAGTACATTTTTCTGCTTTTCTCATACAAGCATCACAATGTATACATGGACCTATATTTTTTCCTCTTACAGTCCAAAAGTCAATTTCTATACCTGGTATTTCTTTAGCTTCCTCTAAAGCTTGTAGTATTGCATATTCAGTTGCTCCTTTTCTTGGACTTCCACATATTCCTAGTATCTTAGCCATAACTCTATACCTCCCACAAATTTTAATTTAAGCCTCTATTTTTATATCATTAGACTTATTCGATTTTATTGATAATATATATTTAATTATCATCGCTATAATAAATACTGATACTATACAAGAATTTCCAACTAAAGTTCTAATAATCTCTGGAAACTTTTCCAAAGTCTGAGGAACTGAAGTTATACCTATACTTAAGGTAATTGAAACTCCTGCTATAAGATTGTTATCTGACGTAAATCCACATTGACTTATCATATCATAACCAGCCATAGCAATTGATGAAAATACGATTAAAGTGACCCCTCCTATTATGCATGAAGGTATAGTCGTTATGATTGCTCCCAATAATGGTGAAAATCCAACTAAAATTAATACTACTCCTGTAATTGACAATACAAATCTACTAGTAACTTTATTTATAGCTACGATTGCAGCATTTTGACCAAATACTCCTGTTGGTATTGAACTAAATACAGATGCAATTATAGATGTTAATGCATTTCCCATTGTAGCAGACTCTAATTCTTTATCTGTAACCTCTCTATTCATAGCTCCCATTGTAGCAATTGTTGCTGCTCCCATCATATCAGCTATAGCTACCATAAATAAAATGGCAAACATTAATATTAAATCAAGTCTAAACTCTAGACCAAATGCCAATGGTTTTGGAAAAGAAAATATTGGTGTCCCTTGAATTGCAGAAAAATCAACCAATCCAAATGCAAGTGACACTAAATAACCAAATATTATACCTATTAAAATTGCAGCATCTTGAACCAAACCCTTGCCAAATTTCATAAGCAAAATTATAGCTATAACAACTATAAGCCCTATTGCAAAATTTATAGGTTCTCCAAATGTGGCTGAGCCTTCTCCCCCAGCTAAATTTTTTACAGCAGTTGGAAATAGACTAATACCCATACAAGCAATCATTGTACCTGCTATAATTGGAGTAAATAAATGTCTTATCTTCTTAATTCCAAAGGCTATAAAAAACACTACTATTGCTCCTCCAATTTGAGCTCCAAAAAGAGCTTTAAGTCCGTATTTGCCAGCCACTGAAAGACAGGCTCCTAAAAATACGTAATTTGTTCCCATTATTACAGGAAGCTTTGAACCCAGTCTATGCCCTTTAAATAGTGGTATTGAGTACAATTGTAGTAAAGTTGCTATTCCAGCTACCAACATAGCACCTTGCATAAGCATAGTTGACATCTGTTTATCAAGCCCTACTATATTCGATATAAGCATAGCTGGAACCATATTACCAGCTATCATTGAAACAAAATGCTGTAATCCTAAGGGTAAAGCTTCTTTTAAAGGCGGTTTTCCCTCTAGATGAAATTTTGATGTATCGTGCTCTTTCATAAAATAAATCCTCCCATAAATTTTATTTTTCTTTACGACCATGAATTTATTAACAATTAATTTTGAGCTATACACATCTTAATCTAGTTAATTCTTAACTTAAATGATATTTATTTTAACTAAAGTATTATTTATGTATAGTTGTTCAGTGCACTTAATCTTATTATTTATATTCTCTAAGCTTATACTTTTTATTGACATCATGCTCTGCTCTTACAAACTCTAAATTTCCTTCTCCCATTAATTCAGACATTCTTTTCTTTCTATCACTTAGCCAGTCTTTATCAATATTTTTATAGTACTTATAATCTGTCCAATATATTATTGATGTTATTTCTTCTGGATTACTTTCACTAATCCATATCTCAGAACCAGCAAATCCTTCTAATAATTCTAGACCTTTAACCCAAATCTCATAATCTAATTGTAAGTACTTTTCTATTAATTCAGTATTTATCCTAAAAGTTAGTTCTTCAATAAATAAAGGTCTTTCAAATGATTTTAATTTCATATTATATACTTCCCTCTTTAATATTTGACTACTTTTTTATTCAAATGATTTTTTATTTAAATACTTTCAACATAATGCTCTTACATATAATTACTTTTTATTTACTTCTTATAATTTTACTTTCTAACAGGAGGTATGTGTATTGCTTTACCTACTATTCCCATAGTAGCTTCTGCAAAAGCTTCTGGTAAAGTTGGATGTCCATGCATAGTACTGGCAACTTCTTCAACTGTCAACATTGCTTTCATCGCAATTACAGCTTCATGAATTAAATCACTAGCATTGGGCCCTATGATATGAACACCATATATTGTAGTCTTATCTTTTGAAGCAATTACCTTAACCATACCATCTGAATCATTCATTGTAAGAGCCTTTCCATTGCCAGAAAACTGAAATTTGCTAACGACATAGTCTAAGTTTTTATTTTTGGCTTCTTCTTCAGACAATCCAACTGTAGATACCTCTGGAAAAGTAAAAATGGAATTTGGTACTAAATCATAATCTACACTTGTTTTTTCCCCTACAATTCGTTCAACAGCTACTTTGCCTTCTTCAGATGCAACATGTGCAAGCATTATTCCTCCAATCACATCTCCAATTGCATAAATACCTGGTACAGACGTACAGTAATTTTCATCAACTTTTATTCCCTTTTTATCATATTTGATGCCTAAATTATCTAGATTTAGTCCTTCTACATCTAACTCTCTTCCTGTAGATACAAGTACATTATTACAAGCAATCTTTGTTTTTTCTCCATTCTTATTTATATCTACTACTAGTTCTTTATCACTCTTAAATATTTCTTCTACTTTTGATGAAAGTAGTATTTTAATCCCCCTTTTATTAAGTAGTTTAGTTAACCTATTAGATACCTCATTATCAACCATAGGAATTATATTATCCAAGAACTCAACTATAGTTACATCTGAACCAAATTCATTTAAAATTCCTGCAAACTCAATTCCTATAACTCCTCCTCCAATTATTACTACTTTCTGAGGCAAATTAGTTACTTCTAAAGCTTCTTTACTTGTTATTACTCCCTCTAAATCAATTCCTTTAATAGGAGGCTTAGAAGATTTTGAACCAGATGCAATCAAAATATTTTTTCCTTTAATTATCTTCTTTGAACCATCATCTAATTTTATTTCTACAGAATCCTTACCTATTAACTTTGCTTCCCCCTTTTCTACAGTCACTTTATTTGCTTTTAATAATCCTTTTACACCACTAGTTAATGTCTTAACTATATGTTTCTTTCTTTTCTGCACTTTTTCCAAGTCTAATTTGTATTTATAAACTTTTATCCCATATTCTTCAGCATGATTAAAATAATTTAAAACCTGTGCATCTTTAAATAGTGTTTTTGTAGGAATACAACCTGTATTTAGGCAAGTACCTCCAAATTCATTTTTTTCTACAATTACAACTTTTAACCCCAGTTGAGCTCCTCGAATCGCTGCAACATACCCACCTGGGCCACCACCAATTACGATTAAATCAGTGTTCATATTTATTTTTCCTCCTTTTAAGTTATAGATATTAATATCTATAATTAAAATTTTAGTATCAATATTTATAGCTTGTTAAATCTACTTGATTTTTAATACCATAGCAAAGTTTCTGACGTGTAAAAATAAAATTATTTCTATGCATTCCTACTGTCAATAATTCCGAATGTGGATGTTCTAAGTGGCTATAAGCTGTTGTACAACCTGGAGTCATTTTTCCACCAACAAATACCATAGAATAATTCATAAAATATTCGTCTAATAATTCATTTTCAATTAGATGAGTACAATATGAAGGAGATTCTATACACATTTTTTCTATCCCTAGACTTTTAAGTACATAAAGTAATATCTTAGAGTCTGGAGTACTATCTTTACCAGTTACAATTACAGGACAAACATCAAAATCTTTGTATAATTCTTCAAATTTATAATCATCAACATCCTTAATTGAATTAAAGCTTCCTATACATCTGTGTTTTAAAGGAGAATTTTCTTTTATATAATCCCAACCATTTGGAGATGTAGCTATAACCATTTTATATTCCTGACTCTTATCAACTCTAAATGTATAATGGTCAAATGGAATATCTGTAGCATCAAAAGAAACTACTACTCCACATGGCTGATATTTTTTATTTAAATAGTCTTTTCTTTGCTGTGTCAAACTTTCATCAAATACATGACATGTTATCCCAGGTTCATTTTGCAACGTTCTAGCCCCTATAATCACAGCATCTGAATATGCTCTTAGAACATTTAAAACCCAAAAATCTGCCAAGGCTCCATCTGGATCAACAAAATTATTTTTTCCAATTAAAGGTCCTGCTTTATTGTCTTCATATGCCATTTTTCCATCGGATGAAAGCACCATAGATGAAAATATATATGGTCTTTTATCTTTTGATTTTGGAAAAAACAACTCCGTATAATACTCTAAAGCATCTGGTATACAGACATTTTCATTAGATTCTTCTTTTATAGTGTCTAATATCTTTTCATTTCTATTTAATACATTTATTTTTAAATTATTTTTTGGTATGTTGAAAAACTCAAGCTTATTCATACTTTGACCGCCCTCTCCCAAGTATTTTTTACAATCCATAAATTCTTTTTCCCCATTGTACATTTCCTAGACCAACATCCTCTATTAACTTACTTGATATTTTTTGAGTTTCATATATTACTTTTTCTTCATCTATATTAACTATCTTGTTATTATCCATAACTACTTTTCCATCTATAATAGAAGTTTCTATATTATTTGGAGTAGATGAATATATTA
Source organism: Clostridioides sp. ZZV15-6597 (assembly GCF_020657815.1). Taxonomy (NCBI): domain Bacteria; kingdom Bacillati; phylum Bacillota; class Clostridia; order Peptostreptococcales; family Peptostreptococcaceae; genus Clostridioides; species Clostridioides sp. ZZV15-6597. Next base: position 41,071 of record NZ_JAGWCT010000020.1, read on the forward strand.
ATGAACTAATTGGGTCGTGAACTGGTATAGAAATTGCACTTTTATATGGATTATAAATTATAATATCAGCATTTTTTCCTATCTCTATTGACCCTAAGCAGTCTAATTTATTTATGGATTTTGCTCCTCCAAGTGTTGCCATTTCCAGCACACTTGACGAAGGTAAAAGCTTTGCATCTCTATGAGTAACTTTTTGTAATAATGTAGTCATTTTCATTACTTCTAACATATTTTGAGTATCATTACTCGCTGAACCATCGCAAGCTAAACTTATAGTTAATCCATTTTCAATAAGCTTTGGAATTGGTGCTACTCCTGCCGCTAAAACCATATTAGATACTGGATTATGAGATATTTTAACATCATATTTTTTAAATAGTTCTATGTCTTCATCTGACATTTGTATGCAGTGAACTGCAATAAAGTCAGGTCCTAAAATTCCTACTTTTTCAAGATATGGTACAGTCTTCATACCTCTATCTTCTAAACAGTATTTATCATCGTCCTCAGTTTCAAGTAAATGCATAGTTATTGGAATATGAAGCTCATTGGCTATATTTCTCATTTCTTTGTATCCTTCTTCTGTGTTATCCCATATAATTCCAGGAGCTAATGCTAAACTTATTCTCGAGTGGTCTCTATATTTTTTCTCTAATCTTCTAACATCATCAAAAAACTTTTGTTCTGTATCATGATAAGTACAGCCAAATTCTTTTGGAAATTTACTTGTGTCTGTAAACCCTCTACCAAGTATTCCTCTTATTCCTAAGTCTTCAAATGCTTGAATTATGCTATCATCAAGCCCTTCTTTTCCATGGCAATACATATAGTCAAGTATAGTAGTTGTGCCTGTTCTAATTGCTTCTATACATCCTGTTAAGGCTGCATAATAGCAACATTCTTCATCTATTTTATGTATAGCCCTTCTAACAGAGCTATCAAGCCAGTCTAACAACAGTTTATCTCTTCCTAATCCCTTTAACAAAGTCTGAAATAGATGAGAATGAGTATTTATAAATCCAGGTAAAACAAATTTACCTCTAGCATCTATAATTTTTTCAGAGATGTATTCTTCTAGTAAATTCGTCTTTCCTATATCAATTATCTTGTTCTTTTCAATTATTATACAAGCATCATTTAGTATTTCCCTCTCATTATTCATTGAAATTAGATAAGCGTTTTTAATTATCAAATCTACTTTTCTCATGCAGTAACCTCCATATAATTTTTTGCTATGTCTTGATTTTGACAGATAGTTTGGAGAGAAAAAATCTTTCGAGAAACGCATAACAAACTATCTGTCAGATTACTGGTGTACTATAAAATTATTTTACATATATTTTAATTACATCCATCTAAAATCCAAAAGATTTTGTGTAACTTCTTGAAGAAAACGTGCTCCAGGTGCTCCGTCTACTACTCTATGGTCATGAGTTAAACTCATATTCATTATTAAACCAGCATAAAATGCACCATCTTTTACAAGAACTTTTTCTATTATACTTCCAATACCTAAAATTGCACTTTCTGGTGTATTTAACACTGGGGTAAAGTATGTTATTCCAAACATCCCTAAGTTAGTTATAGTGATAGTTCCATTACTCATTTCATCAGAATTTAACTTGTTATTTTTAGCTCTTTCACTTAAATCACTTAGTTCAATACATATTGTTTTTAAATCTTTTAAATTTGCATTTTTTATTATAGGTACCACCAAGCCATTTGGAATGTCTACAGCTACACCTATATTAATTTCGTTACTTATTTTAAAATGATTTTCATCAACTATTTGCGTTCTAAGTTTAGGATGATTTTCAAGAGCTTCAGCTACAGCCTTTATTATAAGAGCTGTATAACTTAATTTAACTCCTACTTTTTTATACTTTTCTTTCAATCCTTTATATATTTTTGATAAGCTAGTAATTTCTAATTCAGTGGCAATTGTAGTTTGAGCTGTTGTCAACAAACTCTCATGCATTTTTTTTGCTATTATATTTTGCATTGGTGTCATCTTAGTTACCAAATCATTTTCCCCTATATTTACCTTAATGTTATTAACGTGAGAAATAGGAGTAACTTCTTGCCGTACTTCTTTTTCTACTACTTTATTTTTATTGACTTTCATAACTTCTTCTACTGAATTACTATTCATAAAATTTTTCAAATCATCAATTGTTATTGCACCATGTATTCCTGTTCCCTCTATATTTGAATAGTTAATTCCTTTTTCCTCAGCTATTTTTTTAGCTCTCGGAGTTATTCTTTTCTCTATATTTAAACATTTTGCCTTAGTTGTATTTTCTAAATTTAAAATATCTGCCTCTTTTTCATTATCAGCTTTATCTATCAAATCAAATCCACTAATATCTTCATTAGCTTCTGCAATTATACAAATTAGTTCTCCACAATTAGCAATATCGCCCTCTTCAAAAAATATTTTTCTCAATACCCCACTTTCTGGCGCTTCAACAGTATTAGTAATCTTATCAGTTTCAACTTCTAAAATTTCATCACCCTTATTTACTACGCTTCCTTCTTCAATCAACCATGTGCCAATTGTTCCTTCCTCCATAGAAAGACCAAACTTAGGCATCTTAACCTCTGTAATCATTGTTTATCCTCCCCTGACTAATATTGCATAACTTCCTTACAAGCCTTAATTAGATTTTCTAATTTTGGTAAAACAAAATCTTCTAAAACTGGTGCATATGCTACTGGAGCATCAATTGATGTAACTCTTTTTATCGGTGCACTTAGGTACTCAAATACATCTTCATTTATCATTGCAGATATTTCAGCTGCCCATCCTCCAACTCTTGGACCTTCTTGAGCAATAACCAATCGACTAGTTTTCGCAACTGACTCTACTATAGTTTTTTTATCATAAGGAAATACAGTTCTAAGGTCGATTATCTCTACATCAATCCCTTCTTTTTCAAGTTGACTTGCTGCTTTATGTGCTAATCCTAACATCATTTGAGTAGCTACTATAGTAATATCACTTCCAGTTTTCTCAATCTCAGCTTCATATAGAGGAATCTCATATGGCTCAACTGGCACTTCCCCTTTGACATTGTATAGCATCTTATGTTCTAAAAATAATACAGGATTATCGTTTTTTATAGCTGAAAGCAACATCCCTTTAGCTTCATAAGGTGTTGTTGGTGAAACTACTACAAGCCCAGGTGTGTTCATAAACCATGACTCTGCACAAACTGAATGATGATATGCACAGCGTATACCACCTCCCTGTACAGCACGAACAGTAATTGGACAATGTGCTTTTCCTTGGAACATAAAATTTAATTTTGCTGCATTATTTACAAGTTGGTCAAAACAAACTCCCAAAAAATCTGCAAACATTATCTCTGGAACTGGTCTTAACCCACAAAGTGCTGCACCATTTGATAATCCTAATATAGCTGATTCTGATAACGCTGTATCTTTTATTCGATTTGGCCATTTAGCCATTATTCCTTTGGTAATTCCAAAATCTCCACCCATTTTAGCTACATCTTCACCTAGTATAAAAACTCTATCATCATTTTCCATAGCTTGATGAAGTGCTTCATTTATTGCCATTCCATATGAAAGTTTTCTTCCCATTATCTTATCTCCACCTCTCTATCAACATATGTGTGTGTAACTGCATCTTTAATATCTGGTGATGGACTCTCCAATGAGAATCTCAGCATTTCTTGAACATCAGCCTCTATTTCTTCTTCTATTTGCTTAAGTGATTCATCTGACATGCCTTCTCTTTCAATAAGTATCTTTCTAGTTAATTTTATTGGGTCCCTATCTTTCCAATACTTAACTTCTTCTTCTGGTCTATATGCTGCTGGGTCTCCTGCAAAATGACCTTGCCAACGATAAGTAAGAAACTCTATTAAAGTTGGTCCTTCACCTTTTCTTGCCCTATCTGCTGCTATTTCCACTATCTCAATTACTGCTTCTACATCATTTCCATCTACCCTAAAACTTGGAATCTCATACCCCTCACCCCAAGTTTTTAACTCTTTTTGAGGATGTGAATCTGTATAGTGTGTAGATATAGCATATTGATTATTAAGTAGGCAATATATTATAGGAAGCTTCCATGTTGCTGCCATATTAAGACTTTCGTGACAAGCTCCTTCTCCTAAAGTTCCATCTCCTAGAAATACTGCTGTAACATCATCTGTTTCTTTATACACAGATGCAAAAGCTGTACCAAGACAAGTTACCATAGTTGAACCTTGTATTCCATTAAATCCCATATTTCTACATTCAATATCATTTATATGCATTGAACCGCCTCTACCACCATTTATCCCTGTAGCCTTAGCAAAGATTTCTGCCATTACAAGTTTTGGGTCAGTACCACAAAGTGCTATAGTTCCATGACCTCTATGGTCTGGAAATTTATAATCTGTTTTTCTAAGTGCATCAACTATACCTGCTTGACAAGCCTCTTGCCCTATACTTAAATGAACAAATCCTGGTATTGTTCCATTGGCAGCATATATTTCTATTACTTCTTCAAATCTTCGAATCATAACCATGTCACGGTATAATTTTTCTAATCTTAACTTACCTAATGCCATCTTATCTCCTCCTGAATCAATAAATTTTTAAGTTGTTTATTTTAAGAAACTTTTTTCGAGTACTGAATAATTTATTTCTCCTGCCGAAAATGATTTTCCAGTGTTTATATTATGTATTTGTATTTTGCCTATTGAATGTACATCATGGTCTACATAGAAAAAGTCTCTTCCTGCCTTCACAAATACATCTTCAAACAATTCCCCATAATTTGGAGATGAAGTTTTCCCTGCTAACTGGTGTATAGTCTTTGCAATGGCAGTATCAGTTGAATCTACCCAAAACTCAGTTTCACTACCATAAATCAATGCATCATTTATTCTTCCCATAGTCTTAAGTTCATCTTTTACTATAGGTGCTATTGGTGCTTTTCCTCTCGCAAGTACAATTTGACCTGCATCAAAGTTTTTTTCAAACATCTTATGACATACTTGCTCAATGATTCTTGCTGATACTTGCATTGATGCTACAATACATGTACTTGGTGAAATTAATATATATGTGTCTTCTGGTTTTACTTTACAAGCATTTGCAACCTCTAAGACTGTTTCATTATTGGGATATTTTATATCTTGGATACATAAAACTGCCTCATGATAAGTATCTTTATATGGAGTCATTTCAAAATACCAGTCTGATTCAACTCTTGCTAAAGCTCTTGCTGGTCCTGACCCAATAGTTGCAAATTCACCTTCTCCAAGTTTCCATCCAGCAATCTGTGAACCCATACATGCAATCAATGGTTTATCTATAAATACTTCAACTGCTGAGAAAGAATATTCATCATTTAATTTAAAATCTCCTAATGACACTGTTCCTAGGTCACCTATAGAAGCCCTAGTAAATAAAACACCTGCTTTCCAGCTTCCACTACAATTTAAGCCCATATCAATTATAGTTGCTCCACAATCCATCTTAATAATTTCACATCCCAATGCTTCTGCATCTTCTATTATCTCTCTCACTACCACCATAGCTTTCTTGTTTAAACTTATCATCTTTATACCTCTCAATATATATTTTTATGCTTTCTTACCACATACATCAATTGCAGCTCCCATTATTGGACTTGCTTCATCAGATGCTAAGAAAGTTACAACTTTTGATACTTCTTCCACTTGCAACATTTCTTCAAGCGGTATCGTAACTGCATCATCATAGTTAAATCTTTTTCTTGTATATTCAGTGTTAGTCATCCCTAAATATATCGCATTTACATTGATTCCATACTCTTTTACTTCTTCAGATAATGTTTGAGTAAAACTTACCATTCCTCCTTTAGAAGCAGCATATGCTCCAAAGCCTGGAAAAAAGTGTTTTGCTGCTGTAGAGCTAATATTTATTATTTTTCCATACTTTTTATCAATCATTGTTCTAAGGACAGCCTTAGTACAATAAAAAGTTCCACTTAAATTAGTCTTTATCTGAGCATCCCAATCTTCAATTGTAGTATCAACTACTGGAGCTGATTTATGGAGAGCAACATTATTAATCAATACATCTACACTCTCAAATTTATCTATTACCTCACTAAAACAAACTTCTACATCTTTAGGTTTACTTACATCACAAACTGAAACAAAAGCTTTACCTCCAGATTTAATAATTTGTTCTGCAACATTATCCAATTTGCTTTTGGTTCTACCAATTAAGACTACTATTGCTCCTTCGATAGCAAAATCTAAAGCAAATCCTGCTCCTAACCCCTGCCCTGCTCCTGTTATCACAACAACCTTATCTTTAAACCTTAAATTCAAAATTCATCACACCCTCTACATTTATATAATTTAAACTTACATTTAGAAAAAGGTCTTACATTTTAATATCTAAAGTATTTTAAATAAATATCTTTTTACTTTGTATAACTAATTTCTTTTGTATAAAGCAACATTAAATATTTATATTATCTAGTAAAATACTTTTCTTTATTGGCAAACTATAAAAATCACAATTTAATGCATTTGCTACTGCATTTGCTACTGCTGGTGCTGATGGTACAACAGAACATTCACCTATACTCTTAGCTCCAAATGGACCTCCAGGTTCTCCACATTCTATCAGGCCAACTTTTATTTGGGGCATTTCACTAGCCTTTATCATATGATACGAGCGAAATGAATTAGCTTTTATTTTTCCTCTATTGTCAAATTCAAGTGCTTCAGTCAACGCATATCCTATTCCCATTTGAATTGCTCCTTCAATCTGACCTTCTACAGACATTGGGTTTAAAGCTTTTCCTACATCATGAACTGCAACATATTCCAAAACTCTTACACTTGCCAGTTTAGTATCGACCTCAACTTTAGCAAAATGTACACCATATGAACTTGCTCCAGTTTGAGATGCAAAAGTTTCAGCTCCTATAATCTCTCTTAAACTTACCTTTTGAGCATGTATCATGACATCACATAAAGTGGCTTGTTTGTTGTTATTTTTGATAGAATAGACTCTATCATCCTTAAATTCTATATATTCTTCATCCTCTTTTAAAAGTTGGGATGCTTCCTTTAAAAGTTCTTTTTTTACTGAATTTGCTACTTTTAAAGCTGCATTTCCAGATACAAAAACTCCTCTGCTTGCGTAATCTCCTAAATTCCATGGTGATGCTTCTGTATCTGCCTGTATACATTCTATTTTTTCCTGGCTTATTCCAAGTACTTCAGATATAATTTGTACTTGAACACTTACAGATGCATTTCCCATATCATGAGTACCTGTATATAATACAGCTGAACCATCTTCATTCATTTTCAACATTAAAGCTGTTATATCCCTATGTGCTCCAAAGCATCCATTTCCATGTGAACCAACTGCCATACCTACACCAATCAAAAATCTACCATTTGATTCATTTTGCTGTCTAATTTGTTTTTTCCAGTCAAACATTTCAGCACCTTTTTTTATACAATCTATTGGTCTTGGATTTCCATGAGGACTTTTAAATCTTTGATCTATTCCATCTGGTTCGACTAAGTTCTTAAGCTGTAAATCTAAAATATCCATATTTAGTTTTTTTGCAATTTTATTTAGTTGGGATTGTTGAGCAAAAAAAGCTTGTGGAGAACCATACCCTCTCATTGCTCCTGCAATTGGTGTGTTTGTATACACTGGTATCCCTGTATATCTCATATTTTCAATCTTATATGCTTTAAACACTTTATGACTCATTGCTCCAATTACATTTAAAGCACTTGATGCATATGCTCCTGTATTTGTCAGAACTTTCATATCTTGTGCTATAACTTGACCATCCTTCATAACACCCGTTTTTAGATATACAACTGCGCCATGTCTAGTTCTTGTCGAAGCAATAGTTTCTCTCCTGTTAAGCTCTAGTTTGACTGGCCTACCTGACAGTTTTGCTAATAATGCTACAATTGGCTCAATTGTAATCTCTAATTTACCTCCAAAAGCTCCTCCAATAGCTGGACTTACTAGTCTAACTTTATTCATTGGTAATCCAAATAAATTAGATAAGATTATCCTAAATCCAAAAGTGTTTTGATTAGGACTATAAACAGTAAGTTTCCCACTGTAATCATAATCTGCAATCGCCACATGAGTTTCTATTGCACCATGATGTATAGCTGGAAGTGTATACTTATCTTCAAAAATATAATCAGCTTTTTTCATGGCTTCTTCAATATTTCCACACTGCTGTACATTTACTGCAAGCTTGTTTCCCCCTTTATGTATTGGATATGCACCCTCTTGTATTGCTTCTTCTGGATTAAATACTGAGGGTAATTCTTCATATTCAACCTCAATAAGCTTCAATGCTTTTTCAGCCGTTTGTAAATCTTCAGCTGCAACGGCTGCAACTTTATCACCCACAAAACGAACAGTATCATCAAAGATATGTTCAACCTCTGGCAACTCATGTTCATAAAATCTCATGGCACTATTAAAGGCTTTTTGAGGTGAGTTTTTATAAGTGGCTATAGCTTTTACACCTTCTAATTTTTCAGCTTTTGATGTGTCTATTTTTTTAATTTTTGCATGCGCTATAGGGCTGAATAAAACCTTAGCATAAAGCATATTTGGAATTTTCATATCTGCAGTATATCTAAGTTGGCCAGTAGCTTTAAGTACAGCATCTCTTATTGGGACTCTTTCACCAATAACTTTAAAATTATTACTCACAGGTTATACCCCCCATCCTTTTTGCTGATAAAAGTATAGCCTCAACAATTTTTACATATCCTGTACATCTGCAAAGATTATTGTCTATAGACTTTCTAACCTCTTCCTCAGAAGGATTTGGATTTTTATCTAACAGGGCTTTTGCCGACATTATCATCCCTGGAGTGCAATACCCACATTGAACAGCTCCACAATCAATAAATGCTTGTTGAATTGGATGTATATTGATACCATCTGACAACCCTTCAATTGTCAATATCTTTTTCCCAACTGCATTTCTTGCTAGAATCAAACATGAATTAACTGCTTCTCCATCTAAAATTATTTTACAAGCTCCACAATCACCAGTACTACATCCACACTTACTTCCAGTTAAATTAAACACTTCTCTTAAAACATAAAGTAAAGTCCAACTTTTTTTTATACTCACCTCTCTCAATCTGCCATTTATATCAAGCTCAATAACATCTATAATCTCCACCTTCTCTCCACATAATTTAATTTTTAATATTTTCTATGAAATTTAATCTTTAATTAATAATTTATCCAAGTTATTTACACTCATTTGACAAGTAAAATCCATAATTACTGTTAAAAAAGGAGGAGCAAGGCGCTCCTCCTGGATATCCTTTCAGATTATACTTTTATTAAAATGAGTATTATATCTTTTGATTATTTAGTTTTTTAAGGTTTTTGGGTAAAAAAAATAGAAGCAAGGCGCTCCTTCTTGGATATCCTTTCAGATTATATTCTGCTCAAATGCAAGCTATTAGGTTTCCTTCAAAGTTCAATCCTATTTTTGGTAAAAAAAATAGAAGCAAGGCGCTCCTTCTTGGATATCCTTTAGAATTACGTTCTCTAAGCTTTACAACTTACTTTACTTTCCACTACATCCTCTTTTTCCTTAGGCAATACGATATTTAGTATTAAAGATAATAGAGCTGTTCCAGATATACCAGTCATTAAAGTGACTACAATGCTTGGTAAAAATGCTAATGCAGCTTGATTAAAATAACCACCCATACCAATGCCCAGCGAAACTGCTAAAATTGTTATGTTACGATTTGTCATCTTTCCCATTCCAATAACCTTAATACCTGATGATGCAATTGTTCCAAACATCATAACTAATGTACCTCCAATAACTGGGTCTGGTGTTAAAGCTAATATTTGGGCAAACTTTGGGAAAAATGCTAATATACCTAACATTACTCCCCCAAGTGCTACTATGTACCTACTTGCAACTCCTGTCATACAAATTATTCCTATGTTTGGACTACCTGATATGACTGGAAGCCCATTAAACAAAGCTGCAAAACAACTTCCAACTCCATCTGCTCTAACAGCTCTCATCAATTCTTTTTGCGTAGGTAGACGGTTTTCAACAGAACTAACAACCCCTGTCGTATCTCCTATTATTTCCATAACTGTTACAATATGAATTGTACATATGGTTATAATAGCGCCCAAGTTGAACTCCAATCCCCAGTATATAGGCTTTGGCACTGCAAACCAATTTGCTTGTGCCATACTAGAAAAGTCAACCATACCAAATATTACTGCTACTACATAGCCTATTACTATTGAAATTATTATGGATGCTACTTTGAGAAAACCTTTTCCAAATTGATTTAAAATAAGTGTCAACAACAATGTAAATACAGCTAAAGAAAAATTAGCAACTACATTAGGTCCATGAGCATCAAAAGATACTGCGTAGTCAAATGAAGAGCTCATAAGTGATAAACCTACTGCCAAAACAACACTGCCTGTAACTGTAGGTGTAAAATATTTATGTAAATATTTTACTGCAAGAGGTCCTACTAAAGTTAAAACTAGACTTCCTACAAGTACTGCTCCAAAAGCTCCAGCAATACCAACATCATTATTTGTACTTAAGGCAATTAATGGTGCTACAAAGGTGAAACTTCCACCAGTAACAATTGGCAACCGTGACCCTATTGGTCCAATTCCCATAGATTGCAGTATGGTGCTCACCCCTGCAATCAACATCGAACATTGAATCAAAAATGCAGTCTCACTTAGTGAGAGACCCATGCCCACAGCTACTAAAATGGCACCCGACATAGTACCTGCAAAAGCAGAAAAAACATGTTGCATACTAAGTGGTATTGCTGTTAGAAGCTTTGGCTTGTCATTAAATCCATACTTGTAATTTTCCATATCTTACCCCTTATCGCTCCCGCCATTGCCGCCAAATGTATGGAGCCATGTAATAAATTATTAGTAACCTTAAAAGTTAGAGCCTAATAAATATTGCACAGTTACATTATGAAGTTTTAGTAATACATTTTGAAATTAGAAAAGCTCTAATTTAAGGAGTGGCGGAGGATTAGTTACTAAAAAAATAAAACGTTTGCTTTTAGCATTATTTTTATTTTTTGTAAGCTAGGTAATTAATCCGATTTTTAATTGTATTATACAGTCACGATTTTAGACTGTCAAGATTATTCTGATAATTTAATTTTAGTTTTATTTAGAATTGTTAAAGTAAAAATAATAATCAATCTGTAGAATAAAATCAGTATTAAAACACTTTAATTTTTAAATTTACGTTATTTTTTTATCAACATTCATTTTAATATTTATTTCTATAAAATATATGCAACCTCTTATTTTCGCCATATAACGCTATTTCAGTAAATATAATAAATAATAAATAGTAACTAACATTTATTAAATATCATAAAAATCTTAATTATTGGATAAATATAAATATTTTATCGTTTATTTAATTAAATTAGACAT
>NZ_JAGWCT010000021.1:0-49782 GCF_020657815.1 Clostridioides sp. ZZV15-6597
GTTTTTAAATTTTTTAATACTAAGTTTTTATATTTCTAGACGAGAAGATTCGTCATTTTAAAGATTTTACTTATTATTTTAAACATTAATTATGAAATTTATCAATTTATTATCTACATAAAATATTTTATAACAATAAATATCTATAGTTATTGCAATTTTTCTTTAATAGTTTTGTATTTATTTGTACTTATTTTGAATTTGTTTGCTAAATTTGCCTATAAAAAGTATATATAAAAATATAGTTTAAAATGGTATAATTAATTATAACAGAAGGAGGTAATGTAAGTGAGCCAATACATAAATATAAACTCTCAGTTAGACGCCCTGAAATTGAAAGAATTCGAGAAAGTATTTTACGAAAATATCAATGAGGACGTTAAAGTAGTGCCAAAAGTTACTCCTTTTAAAGGAATAAATACTGACTTGTTGTATATAAAAGATGGAAAAATTTTATTTATAAAATTTATGGATACAACAGAAGATATATATTTTATTTTGGAAGAAGAGTTACTTGAAGTTATGCATGAGGAATATGAGCTTTTGAAACTAAAAATGGGACAAAAGAATAGAAATATAAGCTATAATTATGTTTATATTATGCCATATGTTGAAGTAGACGAAGCTTATGAGTTTGAAGAATTTGTGAATAATAATATAATAGATAAAAATAAGCTTCAAGATATAATGGCTAGTGCTTCACTGGATGAATATCTTAAGGAAAAAAATGATGAAATAAATTTAAATTTATTTTTATTAGATATATGTTCAGAATACTATATAATAAATGACACACTTCACCTAAACGAAAAATTTAAAAAAATTTCCTTCTACAATGATGACTATAAATATACAGCAACTATGATGGAAGAAATTCAAATTAAAGATGCTATTTCTATTAAATATGGAAATACACTTATTGAAGGCGGTTCTGGTATAGGGAAAACGGCAAATATGCTTTCTAGAGCTATAAAACTGGCAAAAGTATATCCACATCATAAATTACTAATATTTACACATACAAAACAACTATGTAATGAACTTCGAGAAAGAATTGAATTATTATATAAAGATAACAACAATTTAGAAGTTCATACATTTAGTTCTTTTATATTTAAATTAGCTAAAAAATATAATCTAATCATTGACTACAATATGTTAAAAAATGATTATGAAAAAACATTTAATAATCTTGTAAAGCAAGCACAAAACATTATAAAGAATAAAAACATGTTTAAGGCTATTTTCATTGATGAAGCAGAAAGTTTTTTAGATTATGAAATAGATTTTATAAGAGAGTTTTTATATAAAACAAAATTCATATTTAATGTGTATTCTTGTAACTCTTTAAATATCTTTAATAGATTAAATATATTTAGGAAACTATATAGTAATATAGAGTTTGATGATAAAATCATATTAAATAAAAATTATAGGCAAGCTAAAGAAATTGTTGATTTTACAAATAATTTTTCAAATAATTCTAATGCTTATATTAATGAATTAAGACCTAATACAAAGTTTAATACTTTTTTTAATACAAAAGCACTTAGAGGTGGTAATAAGTCGGTTGATATAATAAAAGTAAGTGATTTAGATGACCAAATAAGTTCTGTAATATGGGAAATCGAATATTTGATAAGCAAAAAAGGTCTTGATTATTCTGAAGTTGCTATTGTATATCCTTATAATAAGAAGAAATTAAAAAGTGGAAAAACTATTTATTTTCAATACATGTTAAAAAAGGCATTAGAAGAAGCACAAATTCCTTATATATGTGCAGAAGATAACTTAACAAACATAAGTAAGAAGATAGGAACGACAATAGCAAATATATATACAATAAAGAATTTAGAATATAAATCGATAATAATATGTGAGTTAGAAATGTTATATAATCAAACAATAAATGATACAGAGCAAGATTATCAAGTAAATGACTTTGTAGGTGATTTAAATAAGGTTTATTTGGCTATGAGCAGGGCAACTGACTATCTAAGTATAGTAACAACCTTTAATGAAGATGCAAGTGATATAATAAGAATTATTACAGAATCAAAAGAGGATAGGAAATAAAACGTATTTTGAATTCAAAAAATTAAAAGAGACTGAATTGTGTAGAATAAATATTACCAATTCAGTCTCTTATTTTTTTAACTTACTTTTCCAATATTATCAAAAGGTAATAATCTTACCATGACCTTACCAATAATTTCATCTTCATCAACCATACCTACATCTGGGAATCTACTATCATTACTATTTTCTCTATTATCACCCATTGCAAATAACTTTCCTTTTGGAACGACTGTGTCTACATCTCCAGAAGTATAATTATTATGTATATATGGTTCAGTTATTAATTTGCCATTTACATACACTTTAGAATTGGATATTTTTATACTGTCACCTTCAGTAGCTATAACTCTCTTTATTAAATCTTTTTTCTTTCCAGTATCTCCATCAACTAAATCAGTTTTAAAAACTACAATATCACCTTTTTCGGGTTTACCAACTTTATATGATATTCTATTTAAAATTAAATAGTCTTTATCGTCTAAAGTAGGATACATTGATTCTCCACTAACAATAGAAGGTCTTATAAATTGTAATATTACAAATGCAAGTACAATAGCCATGGCTATTGACTTAATCCAATCAAATATTTCCTTTTTAACACTCATAATTTTTCTCCTTATCATTTGTCATTAAATTAAAATACTCTAGAATAAAAAGAAATAACCAAGAACAACTATACCCAAAATTATTCTATAATAACCAAAGACTTTAAAATCGTGTTTTTTGATATAATCCATAAAAAACTTAATAACTACGATTGAAACTACAAAAGCTACTAAAGAGCCAACACCCAGAATAAGCCATTCAAATCCAGTAAATCCAAATCCAGCTTTTAAAAGTTTTAATGCACTAGCTCCAAGCATTGTAGGAATAGCTAAGAAGAATGAAAATTCTGCTGCTACGTATCTAGAAGTACCAAGTAATACTGCACCGATTATAGTTGAACCAGATCTAGATGTACCTGGAATAAGAGCTAGACATTGGAATAAACCTATACAAAGAGCTAGTTTATATGTAACTTGAGAAAAATCTTTATATTTTGGTCTTTTATTTCTACTTTCAAGTCCTATCATTATTATACCATATACAATAAGAGCAATTGCAACTACTGTTGAATTGAAGAATAATCTGTCTATATCATCCTCAAACAGTATACCAATAACTCCAGATGGTATAACTGCAATTATAACCTTAAGCCATAAGCGAACTGTTTCTTTTTTTTGTTTAGTATTCTTTGCACTATCAAAAGGATTTAACTTCCTAAAAAATATAACAAGTACAGCTAATATTGAACCAAATTGAATTACAACTAAAAATGTATTTATAAATGTAGATGAAAAATTCAATTTTATAAATTCATCAACTAATATCATATGCCCTGTACTACTTACTGGTAGCCATTCTGTAATTCCTTGAACTATTCCCAAAATGACTGCTTTAAAAACTTCAAGCAAACTAAATGTTTCCAAATTTAAATACCTCCAATACAAATTTATAGTAGCATATTTTACTCAAATATTAATAAAATATGCCACCTTTTACTAACTTATAATACCACAGTACTGTGTAGTGCACAATGGAAGATTGATATTTTCATAAAACCTTCATAATTTAAAAAAATAAACTTGAAACTTGTCTATTGAATAAGGGGTATATATGAAGGGGAAATATATGGTATAGTAAAAGTATAACTATTTTATTTTATGAAAAGGAAAGGAGTTATTATGTATAGTACGAAAATATTGGATGATTATGAGTATGAAACTTTTAATGTTTTTTCGACAAAATTAAACCCAAGTACAAAACACGATTATTTATCAAAGGTTATGTTATTTAAAGAGTTTCTAAAAGGAAAAGAATTAATTTATGTAACAAAAGAAGATTGTAAAAATTTTGTGGACTATATACAAACCAAATATGCAAAATCAACCTGTGAAAAGATATATAGTTATTTACATAGTTTTTATAACTTTTTAAAAAAAGAAGGATATATAGATATAAATCCATTTAGACATGTAGAAAAACCAACAGTAACTAGAATAAAGACAAAGGATGATGTTTTAAGCATACAGGAAATAAATAAGCTTATAGGTATTTTACCAAAACTGAATATAAGAGATAGAGTGATAATAGTCTGTCTAGTTACTACTGGGTGTTTATTAAATGAATTAGTTAGCTTAAAGTGGAAAGACCTTATGGTAGATGAAAACGATAACTCGTATGTTAGACTAGGAAAGGGAAGAAAAGAGAGAGTAGTAAAGTTACATCCATACTTTTTTAGGCTTTTAGAAGACTACAGAAATTATTCTGGACTTCCAGAAGTAATAATACCTAATGATGATTTTATTTTTACAACTCAAAAAAGCAATTCTATAACAGATAGAAATGTCAGATTGATAGTAAAAAAAGCATTAGATTTAGCAGGACTTTCTCAATATTCAGCAAGAGACTTTAGACATTCATTTGCAGCAATAAGTTTAAGACTTGGGGCGGATGAGGGTGACGTAAAAAATCAACTTGGCTGGAGTGATAAATACTATGCAATTAGATATAAATATGTATTGAATTTTGTTGATAGCGAGATTGTGGATTATTTAATTGAGAAAGATAATCTAGATATAAATAAAAAGTATTAGCACGTAAAAAATACTCTATATAAATGTGAACAAAAAATAAAAAAGTCTTGTTATAGTTCGTAAAATTATATATAATTATTTATGTACTAATATGTACATAATAACTATACAACAAAAGATTTAAGGAAGGTGCTAATATAATGATAGATAACAAATATACTACGTACTCAAATCCGCTTACAGATAGATACTGTAGTAAAGATATGAGTTATATATTTTCTCCACAATTTAAATTTTCTACATGGAGAAGATTATGGGTTGCTCTTGCTGAAGGTGAGCATGAGTTAGGAATCAATATAACTGAAGAACAATTAGATGAGTTAAGAGCTAATATAGATAATATAAATTTTGATGAAGCTAGAAAAATAGAAAAAGAAGTAAGACATGATGTAATGTCTCATGTAAAAGCGTATGGTTTACAATGTGAAAAAGCTAAAGGAATCATCCATCTAGGAGCAACATCTGCTTATGTTGGAGATAATACAGACGTTGTACAAATGAATGAAGCCTTAAAACTTCTAAGAGTAAAGCTTGTAAATTTAATAAATAACTTAAAAGAATTTGCACTTAAGTATAAGGATATGCCAGCTCTTGGTTTTACGCACTTTCAAGCAGCACAACTTACAACAGTAGGGAAAAGAGCTTGTTTGTGGGCTCAAGATTTAATCCTTGATTTAGAAGACTTAAATTATAGAATAGATAATATGAAATTAAGAGGAGTTAAAGGGACTACTGGGACTCAAGCAAGTTTTTTAAGTTTATTTGAAGGAGACCATGAAAAAGTAAAAGAGCTAGATAAGAAAATTTGTAAAAAAATGGGATATAGTTCTTCTTATGCAGTAAGTGGACAAACATATACTAGAAAGCTAGACTATCAAGTAATAAGTGTATTATCAGGAATAGCTCAAAGTATGCATAAAATGACTAATGATATAAGACTTTTACAAAGTCTAAAAGAATTAGAAGAGCCATTTGAAAAAAATCAAATAGGTTCATCAGCAATGGCCTATAAAAGAAATCCAATGAGAAGTGAAAGAATAGCTTCTTTATCTAAATATATAATATCTGAATCTATAAGCCCTGCAATGGTACAGGCTACTCAATGGTTAGAGAGAACATTAGATGACTCAGCCAATAAAAGATTAGCTATACCTCAAGCTTTTATGGCAGCAGATGCTATACTTGAAATAGGTATAAATGTAACTGATGGGTTAGTAGTATATGAAAATATGATAAATAAACGTGTAAATGAAGAACTTCCTTTTATGGCTACAGAAACAATACTTATGGAAGCTGTAAAAAGAGGTGGAGATAGACAGGAATTACATGAGATAATAAGAGAATATTCTATGAAAGCTGCTTATAGAGTTAAACATGAAGGAAAAGATAATAATTTAATTGAGCTTATAATGAATGATGATTCATTTAAAATGAGCAAGGAAGAAATATTATCTATAATGGACCCAAAAAACTTTATAGGTAGAGCTCCAGAACAAGTTGTAGAATTTGTAAATGAAGTTGTAGAACCAGCTATAAAAGATTATAAAGAAGATTTAGGAAAAGTAGATGTGGATTTAAGAGTGTAAGTTTTATAGATAAAATATAATTAAAAACGGCTATCTTATTTATAAATAAGATAGCCATTTTAATGGGCTAGCGTCTGCTCTTCACCGCTGTGAAGAGTTCTTCCTTATTTACTATATCATGAATTCAATAAAATAGCTATATAAATAATATTTAATCAGAAAAATATAATTAAAAACAAGAAAAATAATAAGATTACTAATTAAATTTAATCATTATTCAAAAACTATTGTACTTGCAATATTTTTAATGTAAACTGAAATAAAGTTAGTTAGATAATTTAATAAATTTTAAAACAACCGAGGTGATTGTATGAAATACGTAGTAAAAGATACTATAAGTTTTTTGGTAAAAACATTTCCTAAGATTTATTCTAGTTTATATTTAGAAGACCTAAAAAAATTCGCACCAGACTATAATGTAAATAAAACACAATTGAGAGCATTAGTATTTATAAGAAATTATGGAGTAATAAGCATGACTGATTTATGCTCTAAATTAAATATAGAAAAAGGCAGTCTAACTAGTATGGTAGATGATTTAACAGAAAAAAAGTATGTAACAAGAGAAAGAGATTTAGTTGATAGAAGAAAGTATTTAATTGACATTACAGAAGAAGGAGATAAGATAGCTTCTGATTTTATGGATAAATTAAGTGATGGATTGGAAGAAAAGCTTTCTAGACTAACTGAAGAAGATAGAAAGAACTATCTAGGAGCAATAAATACTCTTCAGTATATATTAAATAAAGATGAATTTAAATAGGAAACTATGAAAAATCCCCTTTTCAAATATTGGTTGAAAAGGGGATTTTTTATCTAATAAAATTTACATAAGGTAAACTTTTAAAATTTATTTGTGTAAAGATACATATTGCTCTAAACCTTCTTTTAATAATGTAGCAGCTCTATGAAGGTCAGTTTCATTTAAGATGTAAGCTAATCTTATTTCGTCACGTCCTAAACCTGGAGTAGCATAGAATCCTTCAGCAGGGCAAACCATAACAGTTTCATTATTTTTACTGAACTCTTTTAACATCCAGATTGTGAAATCTTCTGCATTTTCAACTGGTAATTTAGCAACTATATAAAATGCACCAGTTGGTTTTTTACAGATAACACCTTCAACTTTCATTAATTCATTGTATAATACGTCTCTTCTTTTTTTGTATTCTTCATTAACTTCTTTGAAGTAAGAAACTGGAGTTTTGTATAATTCAACAGCTCCTATTTGTTCTAATGTAGGAACACAAAGTCTTCCTTGGCATAATTTAAGTATTTGAGCGATAAGACCTTTATTTTTACAAGCGATAGAACCGATTCTAGCACCACAAGCACTGTATCTCTTAGAAACACTGTCTATTATTATAACTCTGTCTTGTACACCTTCTAAGTTACCACAGCTAGTGTATTCAAGTCCATCATAAACAAATTCTCTATAAACTTCGTCTGCTATTATCCATAGATTTTTTTCTTTAGCTATTTCAGCTAGGATATTAAGTTCTTCTTTTGTATAAATTGCACCAGTTGGATTTCCTGGGTTAGAAAGAATTATAGCTTTAGTTCTATCATCTACCTTAGAAGCTATTTCTTCTTTTGATGGAAGGTGGAAACCGTTTTCAGCTTTTGTTGTAACAGCATTAACTTCTACGTTTACACATTGACCAAATCCATTGTAGTTAGTATAGAATGGTTCTGGAACTAATAAATTATCTCCTGGGTCACAAACAGCCATCATAGTGAAAAGTAAAGCTTCACTACCACCATTAGTTACTAATAATTCATCTTTTTCAAAATCCATATTGTAAGTTTTGTAGTAATTTTGAAGTGCTTCTAATAATTCTGGAATACCTTCAGAAGTAGCATATTCTAAAACTTCGCTATCAAAGTTTTTAACAGCATCAAAAAACCCTTGAGGAGTTTTTATGTCTGGTTGACCTATATTTAAGTGATATACTTTGATTCCTTTATCTTTTGCTGCTTGTGCAAATGGAACAAGTTTTCTGATTGGAGAGGCTTGCATTGCACTAACTCTGTTTGAATAATTCATTTTAATACCCCCTATTTAATTTAAATACGTATATTGTATTATGTAAATTGTATATTGGAATACAAGACATCTTTACAAGATAATAATAACATACTTATAGGTAAAAATCATCAAAAAAAATTAATATAGCTTTAAAATAAACTTTTAACAAATTAGAGTGAAATACTCGTATTTATACTAATAAATTATATGTACATAAACTTATTTATAGTATGATAATATATGTATATATTAGTTATAATTTTTTGTATTACAAAATTAAAATACCTAATACTAAATATGTAAAATTATAAAAAATATTATAAATTTATTTAACAGATACAATAAATATCATATAATTATATTAAAGGCTATTAACTAAGAGGTGTTAATTATGAGAGAATTAAGAATAGATCCAATTACTAATGATGTTGTTATATTTGCTACTGATAGGTTGAAAAGGCCATTAGATACAATTGATGTACCAAATGATGAAGAAGAAACTAATGAATACGATGAAGGATGCCCATTTTGTAAGGGAAATGAAGTTTATGCAACGGATACACTATTTGAAATAAAAGGTGATGAAGGTTGGCTTGTAAAATCTATATATAATAAATTTCCTATAATTGATGATTTGGCAAGAGATATATATGGTATTCATGAGGTAATGATAGAAAGTAATAAACATAACAGCAGTTTTTACAATATGAATCAAAAAGAATTTGAAGATGTTTTTTTTATGTATAGAAATAGATTTAAAAATTTGTCGAAAGATGACAAAGTAGAATATGTGAGTATTTTTAAAAATTTCTTGAGAAAGGCTGGAGCATCTTTGATGCATCCACATGCTCAAATACTATCTATGTCTTTTATTCCACCTGAAATTACAAATGAGTTGTTGGTTTCAAAAGAGTATTATGATAGTAATAAAAGTTCTTTGTATAATGACTTGGTAGAAAATGAGATAAGTTTAAATAAAAGAGTGGTTTATAATGGAGATGCTTTTTTAGTAATTATACCATATGCAACTAAGTACAGTGGAGAAGTAAGAGTAATATTTAAAGACAGCATAAAGTTTGATGAATTAACAGATAACAATATAAAAGAGCTTTCTATGATATTCGAAAAGTTATTTAAAAAATTATATAATATAAATGGATATATGCCATTTAACTTGTGTATCCATACTCATCCAACAAAAATTGAAACAAAATCATACTTTAATGTTCATATGCACATAATACCAAGAAAGTATAACCTTGGAGGATTTGAACTTGGAACAAATATGTATGTTTCTTCAATGAATCCTGAAGAATTAACAAAAAAATTAAAATTTGATTAAAGGATGTACTTTTTAGGTATTAAAGAAATAATAATTTTAAAATAAAATTATAGTATATCAATGTTAAAATAAAAACAAACAGAAAAATAAATGAAAAAACTAATAGAAAATTACTATTTAGATGAGGAGTGGAATATGAAATTTATATCGTGGAATGTTAATGGGATAAGAGCATGTGTAGGGAAAGGATTTTTAGACTTTTTTAGAGATATTGATGCAGATATATTTTGTCTACAAGAGACTAAATTACAGGAAGGGCAAATAGAGTTAGATTTGCCAGGTTATTTTCAATACTGGAATTATGCAGAGCGAAAAGGTTATTCAGGTACTGCTATATTTACCAAAAAAGAGCCTTTAAAAGTAATGTATGGAATAAATAGAGAAGAACATGATAAAGAAGGTAGAGTTATAACTTTAGAATTTGAAGATTTTTATTTTGTTACTGTATATACTCCAAATTCTCAATCTGAGTTAAAGAGATTAGAATATAGAACTAGATGGGAAGATGACTTTATAGATTATTTGGTTAAATTAGATAATCATAAGCCTGTAATAGTGTGTGGAGATATGAATGTGGCACATAAAGAAATAGACTTGAAAAATCCTAAAAACAACACAAAGAACGCAGGTTTTACAAAGGAAGAAAGAGAAAAATTCTCTAAATTATTAGATAGTGGATTTATAGACACATATAGATACTTTAATCCTGATAAAGAAGGAGTGTATAGTTGGTGGTCATATAGATTTAATGCAAGAAAAAATAACGCTGGATGGAGAATAGATTATTTTTGTGCATCTAAAAAATTAGAAGATAGATTGACAAATGTAAATATACACACTGAGGTATTGGGGTCAGACCATTGTCCAGTAGAATTAGAGATAAGATAGAAGTTTCATAAGGATAAAAATTGGGCTGTAGATGTAAATTTAAAGTTAATTATTCTTTTAATCTACATGCCTGTTTTTAACCTAGATAAATTTCACTTATTTTTTCCTTGTTTACAATTTTCTAATTCAAATTGATTTGTTTTTCCCATGTTGTAAGCTAAATTAATAATTTTTTTCTCATCTTTAGTCAAATCGCGATTTAGAATTTTCTTGAACTCATCAAACAATTTATCATAGTCAACTCTTTTTTTATTAGAATACTTTATAGATTTAGATTTAATATTTGTATATACATATATATCAGGTACT
This sequence comes from Clostridioides sp. ZZV15-6597, assembly GCF_020657815.1. Taxonomy (NCBI): domain Bacteria; kingdom Bacillati; phylum Bacillota; class Clostridia; order Peptostreptococcales; family Peptostreptococcaceae; genus Clostridioides; species Clostridioides sp. ZZV15-6597. The sequence continues at coordinate 10,870 of NZ_JAGWCT010000021.1, forward strand.
ATACTTGGATTGTATATCTTAATAAAAACCTTCGATGTATAGTATGCATCATTTAAAGCATTGTGATAAGACATTTTTTCATCAAGTTCCAATATAGAAATAGCATTTTGCAAGCCAATACTTTTTCCTGCTGGATTATTAAAATATTTAGATGCATGTTGTTGAATATTAATATAAGACTTAGGTAAAATATCTGATGCTAGCTTATGATAATTGATATTTCTGTATAATTCCTTTAAATCTCCAACTCCCCAAACACATAGTATAGGGTCGTGTGATGCTATAAATTTTATGAAATTGTTGTAAACCTCAGGAAAAGTAGGCGAATTGTTAAAATCAGAGTCTTTAATATTAGTCATACGACTAATAAAAGGGTGCATTGCCTTGTATAGTGTAGGTTTAATATAGCTATTAAATGTATCTACTATATTAAATTTAGAATCCAGTTTAATTGCTCCTATTTGTATAATTTCAAAAGGACATTTTTCATTGGACACAGTTTTATTGAGTTTTTTGTCAAAGCCTTGGTTGAATTCCAAATCGAAAATTATGTATTCCATAAAGTTTATCTCCTAAATTTTTGTATTATTACTAGTATAGATTATATTATAAGCTAAATTAAATTTTTAAACAAAAATACTTTTATTTTAGTATACCCCATATTTATAAAAATGTTAAACTATTGTATGTATAATATTTTTCCAAGAAAAAATATTGCGAACTTTTTGTACTTGATATATAATAATATAAATAAAAACACGAATAAAACACGAATGTTTTGCAAGAAAAATTCATAAACATAAGGAAAAATGAATTTTATCTTGTATATTTAATAAAATAAAATTTACACAAAAATCATAGGAGAGTGAAAAGATGGAGAGTTTATTATATGTAATAGAGAAAGATAAGCATACCAATGAAGAGATAAGAGAAATCCTAAAGAGCAATAAAAACATAAGATTCGTTTCTTTAATGGGTGTTGACTTAGGAGGAAATGCAACAGACGAAAAAATTCCTGTAGAATTATTTTTAGAGGATATAGATAAATTCTTAGAATCAGCTATACAAACTGATGGTTCAAGTGTTGAGCTTTATAATATAGCAACACTAAATAATGCAAAAGTAGACTTAATGCCAGATAAAAGTTGTCATTGGTATGTAGATTACAATATGGAATACATAGATGAAGAAGCAGGATTACCTGTAGGAACATTAAAGATACCTGCATTTCTAATACATGATAATAAAAAAGTATGTTCTAGGGGAATTCTTCAAAAAGCAGATAAATATTTTAAGAAATCTATGTTTGAAATATTTAGAGAATATCCACATGTAATAAACAATATAGGAATAAACTCAGTAGATGATATAGAAGAAATAATGTTAACAGCAGCTACAGAACTTGAATTTTGGGTTAATACTCCTGAAGATAAGGCTGACTTAGAAAAATTATATGTATCACAAAGCTTAAAAGAACAATACTGGAAAAGAACTCATGGTATTATAAGAACTTGTCTAGAACAAAGTTTAATAATACTTCAAAAGCTAGGTGTAAGCCCTGAAATGGCTCATAAAGAGGTTGGGGGAATTCAAAGTTCTATAAGTATAGATGGAAAGACAAACCATGCTATGGAGCAATTAGAGGTTTCTTGGAAGTTTTCTACACCATTACAAGCGGCAGATAATGAATTATTAGTAAGAGATGTTATAGAAGATGTATTTACATCACATGGATTAGAAGTCACATTTAAAGCAAAGCCAATTCATGGAGTTGCAGGAAGTGGTGGTCATACACATGTAGGAGTAAGTGCAAAATTAAAAGATGGAAGTAGCAAAAACTTATTTGCTCCAAAAGATTTAAAAGAAGATTATCTAAGTGAATTAGGGTATGGAGCTCTTATGGGACTTCTTTATAATTATGAAGTATTAAATCCAATTGTAACAGCTTCTAATGATGGATTTAATAGACTAGTTCCTGGATTTGAAGCACCTGTATGTATAGTTACATCTTTAGGTCATAGTTATGAAATGCCATCTAGAAATAGGTCAGTACTTGTTGGGTTAATAAGAGATATAAAGAATCCAAAGACTGTAAGATTTGAGTTAAGATCACCAAGTCCTCTATCTAATACTTATCTAGTAATAGCAGGATGTTATCAAACAATGTTAGATGGTATAAAAGCAGCAGCTAAGAGTGGACTTAGTACTAAAGAACTAGAAAAAGAATTATCTAAAAATGTGGGAGAAGAAAGTTTCTATTTAGAAAAAGACAGAGCATATAGAGATGAAAATGATGTATTTGAACATTATAATTTAGAAGAAAGAAATGCAAGATTTGGAACACCTCCAGCAACAGTTTATGAAAATATGAAAAATCTAGAGATATATGCTTCTAAATTAAAATCTTTAAAACAAGGCGATGTATTTACTGATAGCATAATAGAATCATTTAAAGTTGGGGCAATAGATAAGTGGCAAAAAAAATTAAAAACTAGAATAATAGAAGCGGGAATTCAAAAGATAAGAAGTATTGTAAAAGTACACACAAAAGAAAATATGGATGCACTTGATGAAGTAGTTTGGAATTCAATATCAGACTTAAAGTTTAATATTATGAAAGACACTTTAACTAGAGAATCACTATTTACTAGAGTAAGAGAAGCTGTAGAAAATAAAGATTATCAAACTGCTTCGGATTTACAAATAGAACTAAAGAGAAGCATGGAAGAAATACAACAATTATATATGCAATACAAGAAAAATATATACTAAGATAAAATGATAATAATTTGATTTTGATATTATAAAGGCAATTAAGTATGATTAAATCATTTTGAGTTAAATCTCAAATGTAAAAATCATACTCAATTGCCTTTAATTTTTGATTTTAAGTTTTACAATAAAATTAATCTAAATTAATTATATTGATTATCTATTAATTCTGATATATAATCAGCAATTTCATCTGGATGAATGACTGTTTTAAATTCTTCTAGATTCTTTTTCATAAAATTTATTATAGAATCAAATTCATTTGACACTAACTTGTAAAATATATTTTTTAGGTCTAGGTCATCGCTATAAATCATTCCAAGACCCTTATCTATTATAAATTTGGCATTTTCAATTTCTTGACCAACTTTTGGCATTTTAACGAGTACTGGAGTTTGAGACTGGATTGCTTCAAATATAGTTGCTCCTCCAGGTTTAGTCAACATTAAGTCACATTCTTCTATCAGATTGTACATATCATTTACAAATCCAAGTACTTTTATATTTTTTAGAGGTTTTTTATGAGTTAAATTATCATATAGTTTTTTATTTTTACCTGTAACTATTGTAATCTCTATGGAATTAATATGTTCTTCAATAAAGTCATCTATCCAATGTATAAAATCCTCATCTATATCAAACAGACCTCTTCCTCCTCCTAAAAGCAATAATCTATATTTTCCATAACAAGGCTCTTTACTTTCAATCTGGAATCTCTTATCTACAGGAACTCCAGTAACTTTTATGGAATCTGGATTTATTCCTTTTTGAAAAAATCTATTTTTTATCTCTGGAGATGGAACAAAATATAAATCTGTATTTTCAAAAACCCATTCCATACTGTCTACAACATCTGTAATAACTGTCAATGTTGGTATATTTATGTCAGGATTTTTTATCTTAAAATTATTTACACAAGCAGCAGCTAGTGGAAATGTAGAGATAATCAAATCTGGATTTATATCAGAAATATACTCAGAAAGTTTAGGTGTATATAATTTATGAGAGAAATCATGTCTTGAGTCAAACGATTTCTTAAAATAGTAATAATAATTATATAATCCAGGAGTATATTTTGTATTGTTTTCATAAAGCTTCACCATAGGCTTATTCATCATAGGGATACTTGCATTTATAAAGTTTTGTATAACAACATTGTAATTACTATATTTTTCAATGATACATTCCTTAACTGCTTTTGCAGCACTTATATGACCAGCACCAAATTGAGCTGTTAAGATTAATATAGTTTTATCTTCTTTTGTTTTAGACAATTTATCACCACTTTCATAAAATATATCTGATTAGAGTATTATACATTTACAGAAGAATTTAATCAATAATAATATTAAAAAATAACTATTGTGTAAAACATAGTACTGTGTTATTATGAAAGCATAAGAAGTTTTAACATAGTACCTTGTAAAACACAATACTGTGTATTTAAAGAAAGGATGGAGTATATGAACACACAATTTAGAAAGGGTGTCTTAGAAATTTGTGTACTCGCGCTAATATCTAAAAAAGATATGTATGGATATGAAATAGTACATAATATTTCTAAAGTAATAGATGTAAATGAAGGAACGATATATCCTATTCTAAGAAGACTGACAAAAGATTTGTATTTTGAAACATATATACTAGAATCTAATGAGGGTCCTGCTAGAAAATACTATAGAATAACTTCACTAGGAAAAGAAAACTTATCCAATTTGATGGAAGAATGGAGAGAATTTGTAAAGGCTGTTGAGATTTTAATAAGTGAAGATGAGGGAGGTAATGAACTTGAATAAAACTGAGTTTCTGGAAATTTTAAAGGATTATCTAAGAAAGGATTTTTCTGAGAGCGAAGTTAATGATATATTGAGAGATTATGAAGAATATTTTGTAGATGGGATTATAGAAGGAAAGAGTGATATGGAGATAATATCATCACTTGGTTCACCAAAATCTATAGCAAGAGAACTTATTCTACAGACAAAAGAAAAAAACATTGAAGATGAAAAAATAATAAACACAGATATTTTAAATGATAAGTTTAGTAAATTCAAGTTAGATATGAAAAAGGGATATTCTATTTTAAAAGATGAAGCTAAAGAAAAATACAATAAATCGAAAGAAAGAGTAAATGATAAACTTACTCCAAGTATAGAAGAAGGTGTTGTAGGAGTATCTAGAGAAGCTATAAAGATTTTATTAGTATTTTTATCCTTATTATTGATTATTCCAGCATTTGCATTTGTATGTGCTATTATTTCAGTTGCTATTGGGTTAGTATGTACATTGATTGCTTTTGTCATATCAATTCCATTTGTAATTAAATTTATTTCAATGGTTCCAGATGTTACAATGTTTTGTATATTTGCGACTATAGCATTTATAGGTTTAGAGATACTGGCATGGCAAATTTTACTGTTTGTTATAAAGTTAGGCAAACAATTGTTAAGTAGTTATATAAATTGGATAAAGAGAAAAAACATTTATATAAATGCAAATGAAAAGATGGAAAAAAGAAATAAAGATACTTTAAGTGAGAAAGATTTGAATAAAGATTTATATGATGATTATTACAATATAGAAAAAGAAGATATAAGGGAATCTGATAATTACAATGATGATAGCATAAATTTTGAGTCAATGTATAAAGATTTTGAAGAGACAGATGATAAGAAAGGAGAAGATAAACATGAATAAGAAACTTGCCATATTTGCTGCGGTTTTATTAGTAATAGGTATAATTGGAACAACATGGTCAGGGATTTTAGTTATGCCAAGCTTAATAAACTTTGGACTCGAAAAAGAAGCTGAATTTAAAAAAGAAAATAAACTTTATCAAGAAAAAGTAAATATTGACAAGTTAGATGTATCTGTTGACAATATAAATGTTACGATAAAGAGACACTCAAGTGAAGATGTACGTGTGACAACAAGGGGAAATAATGAGTTTTACAAATATAATGTAACTTTAAAGGATAAGACATTAGTTGTAAAAGGTGAACGAAAATATGAAAATCGTGTTAAAAAAATTAAAAATTTTGACCAATTATTTAATACATCTATAAATAGTATGTTTTCAGGAGATTATAGGGAAATAGTAATCTATGTACCAAATAATGTAGATATAAATGTATCAAGTGTAGATTCATCTCTATTAGTATATGATAATGTAGCTTCAAATAATATAACATATAAGAGTTCTTATGGAAGATTTGAGAGAGTTATAACTGAAAATAATATAAATAAGCTAGATACATTAAATTTAATATCTAGTAATAATCTTGAATTATCTACAAAATCAGTTTTAGGTGTTAAAAACGTAAATATAGAATCAGAATCATTAGATATATCTTCAGAATATGAAGACATATTTGTCAATAATGTAGAACAATATATACCTGAAAATATAAACATAAAGGAAAAAATAGGTAGGAATTCGCATTATGATAACAACTTTAGCATATATTGTGATTTTCCAATTGCTAAAAATTTAGATATAGATGTTCCAAATTCTAAAGTAAGTCTTACTCTACCAGTAAATAAGTATAAGTTTAATTGCGACATAAAGTCTAAAGAAAGAATAGAAGATATTAATGATGAAGCAGAAGAATACAGTGATAGTTCAGATGGATATGAACACAGTGAAGAAAATCATAACTCATATAAAAATATAAGAGAAATAAAAGGGCTTTTAAATGAAAACTTGTCGAATTTAGAACAAGAGTATACTATAAAAATAAATTCAAATAAATTAGAAATGTAAATAATTTATTACTATAATTAATAAATTGACCTAAAAGTATAAAAATATAGTCTATACTATGGTATAATAAGTATCGAAATAGAATTGGGAGAGGGATACTTATGAATAAAATAGCAGTAAGTTTTTTAATAATTGCTACTACTTTATTGAGTACAGCATGTATGGATTATAAAGTTGACAAAGTAGAATTGGTTGATTCTAGAGATTCTGCAGTTGTAAAGAAAGGTGAAGACATAAAAGAAGAAACTGATACAATTAATCCTAAAAAAACAGCTAAAATACCTATAGAGATAGTTTCAAAGGATGAAAAGATAGTAAAATACTTGCAAATAGATGAAGAAAGTACATTAAAAGATAAACTACAGTTAATCTTAGATACTTTATCACATGAGTATTTTAATGGTTTAGATATGGAAGTTGAAGTTCAGGAAAAAGATAGTCTAGTTAAGATAAACTTAGTTGAACCTGATGAAAAGGGGAGAGTTTCTTGGAAAGAGGATTATTTAAATGAACAAAATATAATATATACTATAAATAATATTATCAAAAATGTCATTCAAGAAGATGATAATAGTATTTGGGTTGAAGAAGTAGAGATATACTACAATGGAGAATTAATAGAGTTAACATAAGAAATGATGTGTTTTATTTAAAAGCACATCATTTTTTTTATAATTTTTTAATCCTTATAAAATCCTTATATTTATGATTTAAAATGATTCTTGTAAATAAGTTTGACAAAAGAAAGGATGAAAATTATGAGTAATTATATTTTGGAGGTAAAAGGAGTTTCTAAAAAATTTAAGGAGCAGGCTGCAGTTAATAATATTTCAATTGCAATTAAACATAATTCTATTTATGGATTATTAGGACCAAATGGAGCAGGGAAATCTACTTTATTAAAAATGATAACAGGGATTTTAAACCCCACTTCTGGAAAGATATTATTTGAAGGTCATAGATGGACTAGAAAAGACTTAGCAAACATTGGGTCTCTTATTGAATCACCTGCTATATATGAGAATTTAACAGCAAGAGAGAATCTAAAAGTTCATACTACATTACTTGGTCTTCCTGACTCTCGCATTGAAGAAGTTTTAGAGATTGTTGATTTAAGAGATACTTTTAAAAAGCGTTCAGGTCAGTTTTCTCTAGGTATGAAGCAGCGTCTTGGTATTGCTATCGCATTATTAAATCACCCAAAACTTTTAATCTTAGATGAGCCTACAAATGGACTTGACCCTATTGGAATTGAAGAACTTAGAGAATTGATTCGTTCTTTTCCAAAGCAAGGAATTACAGTTATTTTATCAAGTCATATTTTGTCTGAGGTTGAGCAAGTTGTAGATGAAATTGGAATAATTTCTAATGGAGTAATAGGGTATCAAGGAGAAGTATCAAAAGAACAAAATTTAGAAGAACTTTTTATGAAAGTTGTAGCTGAAAATAGAAAGAGAGGTAAGTAAGATGGAAAGATTTGTTAGAGCAGAGTTCCAAAAGATGAAAAGAACTTTTGGAATGAGATTGTCTTGGATAGCCCCAATATTTTCTATACTTATCTGTTTTGGACTAGGTGGAGGACAAAATGGTACTTACAATTGGTGGTATACTATGTTTCTTCCAGGAGCAATAACTTTAATTTGTTCTTTAGTAGTACAAAAAGATGAAAAAAAGAAGTATCAAGGTGTCTTGTCATTGCCAGTTGACAAAAAAAATATCTGGACTGGAAAAATACTTTATTGTACCATTATACTTTGTATATCTTCAATTATTTTCATGATAGGGATAGTTTTTATTGGAGTAGTTTATAAGAAAACTATTTTAATAAATCAAAATATTATTGGAACTATAGTACTTATCTTACTATTTATGTGGCAAATTCCACTTTGTATGTTTTTAGCTTCAAAATTTGGTTTGTTTATTACAGTTTTAATAAATATGTTTTTCACTGTGCTTGGAGTAGCTGTTTTTTCAACTACAAGTTCATGGTACTTATTTCCATATTCAATTCCATCAAGATTAATGGCTACGGTATTGCATATTTTACCAAATGGGCTTCCTGTACCAGAAGGGAATGAACTTTTAAGTACTAATGTTATTTTACCAGGGATATTAATATCTATTGTTTTATTTATATTATTTACTTTAGCTACAAGTGTTTGGTTTAAAAATAGAGAGGTGAAATAATATGGCACAACTAATAAGACTATTTAATTCTGACTTGATAAAACTAAAAAGAACTTACATAGTACTAATACACTTTTGTATTGTATTAGTAGGAATAGGCTTATTTTTAGGATATTACAATATTTCAGGTTATGATAGTATATCAAAAATAGTAGCATATTTACAAGTTATAGCTATAGCTTTTCCTTTATTATCAAGTATTATGTGTTCAATGTGTGTTGAACAAGAATATTACTCAGGAAATTATAAGTATATACTAACAGCATCTAATCCAAAATACCTTACACTCATGAGTAAATATATAATTTTAATATGCCTTGGTTTTGGAGCAACATTAGTTTCTGTTTTAGGTTTTAAATTTGGTATAAATACTATTTTTAATGATAATCTTTTTACACTAAGTTTTTATATGATTTCAATTTTAATTTTAGTTGGAAGTAATCTATTTGAATATATATTACATTTATTCTTAAGTTTGAGATTTGGAAAAGGAGCATCAATTGGAGTAGGTATAGTGGAAACTTTACTCTCAGCACTATTACTAACTGGACTAGGAGATGGTATATGGCAATATATTCCTTGTGCATGGGGCGTTAGATTTGTAAGTGTTTGGGCATCTTTTTCAAGTTCTAAAGAAATTGAATCCATTCAAGAGTTTCAGTTAATAGGTTTAATTTGTGGTTTTGCAACTATTTTTGCATTTGTAATTTTATGTATTTGGTTTTCTAAATGGGAAGGTAAGAAATCTGAAGAATAAAATAACTAATTGTTTATTTAGATTATTTGTATTATTATATTATAGTATAATTTGATAGCATAAAAGAGATAAAAATAATCAGATACATAGTTGTTTATTTGTTAATTAAACTGTTTGGAGGATATGATACGAATGTTTTGGGAAAAAAAGTTTAATAATAAAAAAGTTGTAAAGTTAAGAACTATTTTTGTAAGATATTTATCTGTATTCTTTGTTATAACAATTACTTTGGGAATTCTTTTAGTATTTTTGTTTTCTGTGTTATTATCATTAGGAGTAGTATTGCCATCCAATTATGCAGAAAAGCAAATCTATAAATATAAAGATGAAATTATTTCAAGTGAAAAAGTAACTAAAGATATAATACCAGATTTTTGTGATTATGGAATCTATACTTTAGATGGTAGATTAACTTCAGGAACTTTTAATAATGAAGAAGCAAAAGAAACCTGGAATTTAATGAAAGGTATCGAAGTAAAAAGCGGACATTCGTCAGACAATTATATAAAACTTTTTAGACCAAATGAAGTCTGTATAATAAGATATGATATAGTATCAGAATTCAATTCTCCAGCTTTAAGAAAATATTTACCAAAACCAGAAGTATTAGGGATTATTATTTTTGTTATAGCATTTTTTATTGAAATGGTTATACTATCAAAATCCTTTGGTAAAAAAATTAATGCAAAAATGGACCTTTTGAAAAATGCTACAGAAAAAATACAACAGCAAGATTTAGATTTTACAATAGAGTCTAGTGATATTTATGAAATTGACAATGTTCTTTTTTCTATAGAAAAAATGAAGTTAGCATTAAAAGATTCTTTAGAAAAGCAGTGGAGACTGGAAGAAACTCGAAAAGAACAGATATCTGCATTAGCACATGATATAAAGACACCATTAACCATTATACATGGAAACACTGATTTATTAATTGAAATAAATGAAAATGCTGAGCTATCAGAATATATGGAATATATAGCAAATAGCGCTACTCAGATAGAAAAATATATTAATACTCTAATATACATATCTAAAGCAGATAAAGGTTATATGATTAATAAAGAAAGTATTAATATTGATAAATTTATAGAGGATGTTTTGGTGCAAATAGAAGCACTCTCCAGTACAAAAAGTTTAAGTGTGGAATTTTATAAGCAAGATGATTTACCTAAGAATATAATAATAGATAGAGAATTATTATTTAGAGCTATTATGAATATAATTTCAAATGCTATTGATTATTCAACAAATCAAAGTAATTTATATTTTGATGTATTAGTAAATCAAAGATACTTAAAATTTGTAATTACAGATTGTGGAAGAGGTTTTTCTAAGGAAGATTTATCAAAAGCTAAAGAACAATTTTATACAGGTGATTTAAGTAGGAACTCTAAATCTCATTACGGTATGGGTCTATACATTGTAAATAATATTGTCCAAAAACATAATGGGACTTTGTATATTGAAAACTCTATAAAAACTGGTGGTGCCATGGTAACAATTGAAATACCAATAATTTAATAAATAATATCCATTTTTTAAATACCTAAATTTTATATTATAGGTATTTGCAAAATGGATAATTTTTTTGAATTTTATATACTAGTTAAATCTGATAAAAAGTTTTCAAACATAACCCCATCATTTCTATCGGTATCAAATTGAGATGTGTAATTTATAGTTTTATATATAAAGTCAGTTGCTGTTTTAACAGCTACTCCTAAGTCATGGTTATTCACTAGCATACCACAAAGTATAGATGTAAATATGTCTCCTGTTCCGCTATAAGAGCAATTATTGTATTTAACTGATGTAAAAAATATATGTTCAGTATCTTTATCATAAGCTAAATTTAATATATTATCATCTTCTAATATACCTGTGATTACAACTTTACTAGGTCCTAAAGAAGATACAGACTTTGCAATATTTATAAGTTCATCTCTATTATAATCCTTTTTTGTATAGTCATTTCCAGTTAAGAAACAAGCTTCTGTTAAATTAGGAGTAGTTAAATCTGAATGTCTAACTAATTCTTTAATTTCATGTCTCATTTCTTCTGTAAAGATTGGATACATAATTCCATTATCACCCATTACAGGGTCAACTACAATAAAAGCATTTGGATAATCATTTATAAAATTTGCCACTATTTCAATTTGATGTTTTGAACCTAAAAAACCACTATATATACTGTCAAAGTTGACTTTTAAATTTTTCCAAACAGTTGAATATTTTACCATCTCATCAGTACAATCTAAAAATGTAAACTCAGGATAACCAGTTTGACTTGAAAGTATAGCTGTTGGAAATGGACAACATTGAACCTTTAATGCTGAAAGTATAGGTATAGCAACTGATAATGAACATTTTCCTATTCCAGATAAGTCATTAATTGCTGCGACTTTTTTTTGCATAAAAAACCCTCCATTAGTATGTATTAATCATAATGATAACAAAATATTTATATATATATATATTACTATAAAAAAAAGAAAAAAGTAGATTATAAAATAAAAATTTGTAAAAAAAACAGTGTATCAATACAATTAATTTTTAATATTGGACATAATAAGATAGAGAATTATTAAATATGAAAATTATTGTATATAATAACAGCTTTTTTGTGAATTTATTCGTAAGGTGTACTATTTGGGAGGTGTAGCTTTGAAAATACTGAAAAATAAAAATAAGTACATCAAAGGTATAATGGCATTTGTATTTTTATCTTTAGCTACTACAGCAGGTGTATTTTTAATTAATGATTTAAGTATGAAAAATATGAAAGAAAAAGTTATAGAATCTGCTACTGTTGAAGGTGATGATGTAAAAGACCAGTATAAGCTATTGCTTGAAAATTTATTTGACTACAGAAATAAGGCAATATTGGAGAAAAATGAAAATATTTTAAAAGGCCTTTATGAGACAGAAAAAAAGTTTGGTCTTTGGGCTTATGAAAATGAAGTAAAAAAGATGAAGTATTTAGAAAATTGGTCTAGTAAACAAGGTGTAAAGTTTAAAGATATAAAAACAAGAGTAAAAGTTAAAAAAATAAAAGAAAAAGAAAAAGACTTATATGGCATAATATGTTCTGTATCAACTGAGTATAAGTACTCATATGAAAATCAAAAGGACAAAGAAAATTCATTTAGAATAGGTACATATCATTATCTAAATGTAAAAATCATAGATAATCAATATGTCATAACTAAAGAGTGGTATACAGACCCTTTTGCAGATTCTTTAAATTTAGAAAATATAAAATCTGATGATATAAGAAGCTATATTGGTCAACAAAATGCTGTAGAGCTACAGCTCACAGAGGAGCAAAAGAAGGCTATAGATTATGCACATAAATACTGTGGAGCAGCAGCAGACGAAGAACATGGTATGAAGTTTAATCCAAATTATAGAGATTATAATCCAGAAGGTGGAGATTGTGCCAACTTTGCATCACAGATAATGTTTGAAAGTGGAAAGTTTAAGAAAAATTCAATTTGGAATTATAGTGAAAGAGCAGGAACAAAAGCATGGGTAAATGCACAAGCTTTTAAAAATTATGCTCTCTATAGTGGAAGAGGCTCATTAATAGCTAAAGGTTCTTACGAAGATGTTTACAAAGAAGCTTATAATCTACGTCCTGGAGATTTTGTAGGATATGAAAAAAAAGGTAGAATAACGCATGTTTCAACTGTAACAGGATTGGATTCAAGAGGATATCCTTTGGTAACCTGTCATAATACTGATAGAATGCTTGTGCCATGGGATTTAGGTTGGAGTGATAAATCTATAAGATTCCATATAATAAAAATAAACTATTAAAAATTTATAAAGAAAAATAAAGTATAAAAGATAACAATGATTTAATATTATAAATTAAAAAAAATGCTTATTAATGTATAAAAATAATAATAATTGACAAACATAGCTATATGTGATAAAGTAGTAATAAGGTTACAGGAAATAGTAGCTAAATAATTGTGTTTTTTTAGGAGGATTTATTAATGAAAACTGGTGTAGTTAAATGGTTTAACAATGAAAAAGGATTTGGATTTATATCTGTAGAAGGTGAAGGAGATGTTTTCGTACATTTCTCAGCTATAACAGGAGATGGATACAAATCATTAGAAGAAGGACAAAGTGTTGAATTCGAAGTAGTAGATGGAGCTAAAGGTCCTCAAGCTGCTAATGTAGTTAGATTATAATTAAAAATTCATATATATTAGTATTCTAGTAATATGACAGATAAGCCGCTAATCGTTTAGCGGTTTTTTCAGTTTTTTGGAAACTAAATTAATTTCAAAATAAATTAAAATTATTAAAATAAAGGCATTAATAATAAGATAAATATGTTAAAATTAATAGTGTAGAGTAAAATTATTATGGCTAAGTTTAAGTTAATTAACCTCTAGTTAATTTTCTATAAAAAGAATAAGTGACGCTGATAGACCATACAAAAATATTAATAAAGCATAGACATTTAAAGCTATTAAAAGAAAAACGCTTGTTACAGCGTATAGTATCTAAAAAATACTTAGAAAATGAGAAAGGAGAAAGTTACTGCAAAAAAGTAACATTATGAATATTGGATAATATTTGTAAGTTTTCAGTAACGGTGGGTAGTGTAATGAACATATTATTCTTTCTAACACCAAAAAGTGAAGTAGCATATATATATGAAGACTACACTATAAGGCAAGCCCTAGAAAAAATGGAATATCACAAATACTCTGCGATTCCAATAATAAGCAAAGAAGGTAAATATATTGGAACTATAACAGAAGGTGATTTTTTATGGACATTAAAAAACGACTTAAATCTGGACCTAAAAGGATTGGAAGATGTTCCAGTAACAGATATCAATAGAAAAATGGATAATTCTCCTGTTTCCATCAATGCAGACATTGAAGATTTAGTAATAAAATCTTTAAATCAAAATTTTATTCCTGTTATAGATGACCAAGACACATTTATTGGGATAATAAAAAGAAGAGATGTAATAGGTTATTGCTATGAGATAATACGTGGATATAAAAATTTAGCAGATGATAATTAGAAAAATTTTTGAAACTTTTCAAGTTTCTACTTCTATTCTTTGTAATAAAAGAATAATAATGTGAAATTAAATTCTTAAACTTTAATATAAAAGCTGTCTTTTCTAAGAATTATAGATAAGACAGCTTTTTTTATCTGTTGCTTTATTATTAGTCGTTGTATTTTACAAGATTTCCATATTTAGCGTTAAGAGCATTTATTTTATTTCCATAAACTTCATTTTGTTTTTGGTATAATAAACTTTTTTCAACTTCAGCTTCAACTTCATCAAATGTAGATTCTGTACTTTCTTGAAGGTCTTCTAACTTTATTATATGGTATCCAAATTGAGTTTTAACTGGCTCACTTACTTCACCTTTAGCCATAGAGAATACAGCTTCTTCAAACTCAGGAACCATTTGTCCTCTACCGAATGTTCCTAAATCACCACCCATATCTTTAGATGGGCAAGAAGAATGTTTAATAGCAGCATCTTCGAAAGATATTTCTTCTGATTTTATTTGAGCAAGTATTTCTTTAGCTTTTTCATCACTATCTACTAGTATATGTTTAGCAGTTGCGCTTTCTGGTTTAGAAAAAGAGCTCTTATTAGCTTCAAAGAATTTTACTTTTTCATCTTCTGTTACATCAACACTAGATAAAACTTTATTTATAGCAAATTGCTTTAATACATTTGCTTCTATCTTTTTCATTTCTAATTTAAATACTTCTTCTTCATCTAATTTTTCTTCCTTAGCATCTAAGAAGAATAGTTCTTGGTTTACTAAATCATTTAATAAATGTTTTTTTCCTTCTTCAGTTTTAAATTGCATTGCTTGATAAGGGTCTAATGATTTTAATGCATTTTCAATATCGATATTAGTTATCTCTTTTTCTCCAACTGTTACTAAAACTTGTTTTTCCATATTTTCCATAATAGTTAACTCCTTTTATAGTGTATTTCATTATTAATATAAAGCTACCAACTTAAATAATATCAGAAAACGATGTAGATGTCTAACATTTAAAGTCATATTAAGTCAAATAGACTTAAATTTAATAGAACAAGGTGATTACAGTCAATAAAATTGAGCCCATAATTCCCACTATTCCTTCTTCATGTTTAAATTTAAGTGTTTTCACTATTGAATAATAAAAATATATTCCAGTAAAAACTATCTTTAGATATAAGAAAAGTAAACTCTTTGGATATATTAAAAAACTAAAAAGAGTAAACATAAATGCAAGTAAAGTGCTTATCCTGTAAAAGAAATCTATTTGTGTAATGTCTTTATATTTTATTATAAATCTTGAATATAAAATGATGTAAATAATTGCAACAATTGTATAAGCAGTAAATAATGTATTTTCAAGGGTACCATTTGAAATTACTATCCACTTATACCACATAATTGGCCAAAAAAATAGTGCTAAGAACTTAAAATAATTATCAAAAAACTTTTCTTTATACATTCATCAAACAACCTTTCTTAAAAAAGCATGTATTTGTTTTTAGAATTTTAAATAATGTGCTATCATTATTATATATTAATATTGAGTTTATAGAAACCAAAATTTGCTAAAATAAATATATAGATTTTTGCTATTAAGTCAATTAAAATCACTACCATTTTATTATGAAATTGGATCAAATATGTAGAAATATGGCAAATTAGTTAATACAAGATATTTATTATTACCAAGTGGTAAAGCTTGTTTTTTTAATGATAAGAATTCCAATCTTTTTTGAAAAAATTTGATATCTACATTAAGTATGTCAGCCATTTCATAAACACAAGTAATACCAGAATTAATTATATTTATTATATCTTCTTCTGTAATTAAAAATTCACAAGCCCATTTTAAAGCTTTATTTTCACATTTGTCTATAATGATTTTTGTGTAATAATCGTTATAAGAGGATATATAGTATCCAAAACTAGTGAAATGATGTCCAAGTTCCTCTGCTAATATGGATGTAAGTTTATTGGTATTTTGTTTTAAGTTATTGAGTAATGATATAACTTTTGTACCATGTTTGTTTATATATAATCCTTCTAAGTCACCTGCAATATGAGTGGTATAATGAATTACTATCTCTTCTTGAGAAGCTAATTCAAAAAGTTTATCCAAATTATTCATAAAAATCCCCCTAATATAGAATGTATGTTTGATGAAAAGTTATATTAAAAGAGCAGAGAAATAAATCTGCTCATTATATAGTTTATTTTTTTTTATATTTATTTAGTAAAAATTCTATATAATCATTAAGTTGTTCTTGAGCTTCTTCAGGCAAGTCTTCATGTGGATTTTTTCTATGTGCCGCAACAGTGTCAATATTTTCCTTAACCAAGGTTCTTCCAAGAAGGTAATCAACTGATACATTAAATACATCAGCCAATTTATTTAAAATATGTTCATCAGGAAATCTGTTTTCTGTTTCATAGTATCCTAAAACTCTTTGAGAAACTCCTACTTTTTCACCAAGTTCTCTTTGAGTAAATCCAAATTCCTTTCTAAGTTCTCTTAATCTTTTGGCAAACATTATAACACCACCTTATGTATAAATTATAACAAATTGTTCTAAAAATTAAAACTAATAAAAGAAAAAAGAATAATTTTTTCTAAAAAATATTGATAAAGAACAAACAATTCTATATAATGGTAATAGATAAGAACAAAATATTCTTAATTATACTAGGAGGAGAAAAGCATGTTTAAAAATAATTTAAAAGATTACAGAGAGTCTATCAGTCTGGCACAAGCTAAACTTGAAAAAAGTAGGAATTACAAATAATTATGTATCGAGAATAGAAAGAAACATAAAAATTTATGATTCATTTTGCATAAAAAAATTCTGTTATTTTAGAACAAAATATAGCTAAAATTTTTTGAATATATATAGAACAAAATGTTCTTTAAAGATTGTGGAATTTGCAATAATACTATTGATTATAAACTATCATTATAAAGTTAAAGCTAAAGACAATAAAATATAAAAAGGAGAAATATAATGGATAATAAAAAAGATATATTACTTAAGGAAATAGATGAAAGATTACATAATTACAAGTATTTGGATGTAAAAATAAAGAATATTAACCTAGATATAAAAAGATGTGAAAATGAATACTTTGGATGTGGAGCTGTAGTTTATACTGAAAAGACTAGTACTACATATAATATAAGCTCTTCTGTTGAAAATGAAGTTGTAAAAAAAGAGGAGAGATTAAGAAAATTAAAAATAGAAAAAGATGATATAGAAATAGAAAAGGAAAAAATAGAAAATGCTTTAACTTGTCTAAATGATATGGAAATGGAATTTTTTAATCTATTCTATAATAGTAAGACAAAAAATAACATGACCTATATTTCTATGAAATTGCATTTAGATAGAACTTCTTGCTACAACTTAAAGAAAAAGATGATTTGTAAGCTAAGTGAAATATTATAAAAAACATAACACTTTTACAACACTTTATACACATTATAGCAACAACAGCCCCTAAAATATGTGAGATAATGTTATTGTGAAAGAAATCTATAGTGAGGGAGGTGAGGAATTGAAAAATATGATATTACCTAAAAATATAGAGGGAACATAACAATAGAGAAATTAGATGTATCTTTAAAAATTACTTATGCTACTCATAAGAAGATTGTCACATTAAGTAAAAAAATATTTAGTGATAGAGTGGTGATTATTTGCTTAAATACAAAGAAATATTAGAAACAATTATTGATATACTTAAAAAAAGTTTTGATGAAAGTATTTTTATTGATGATGAAAGTGTGCAAGGCTCTGAAGGGTCTTGTTTTTTTGTAAGTATGGTATCAGCTCTTTGTACACCCATAATGTTAAAGACAAACAACAAAGATGTTGTTATGTCTATAAAATATTTACCAAGACCACAATCAAATAATATAAGAATGTATGAAGTTTCAGATGAACTTGATAAACTATTTAATAGAACTGTAAATGTAAGAAATAGAAAATTAAATATAACTAAAATTGAACAAAGTATTAAAAAAGAAGAGTCAATTTATACATTGAACTTTTCAATTACATTAAACTTTCTTGATAGTATATATGAGGAAGAAGAAGTATATGAAAATATGGAAGAAATAAATTTAAACTTAGGAGAGTGATAGTATGGCTATAGGATTACCAAGTATCAATATATCATTTAAGGAGCTAGCTACAACTGTTAAAGAGCGTTCAGCTAGAGGAATAATTGCAATAGTGCTTAAAGATACCAAAGCACTAGGATTCAATGAGATACATGAAAAAGAAGATATACCAGCTGATTTATCTGCTGAAAATAAAGACTATATAAATATGGCTTTGATGGGAAATGTCAATGCACCAAATAAAGTATTAGTTTATGTGTTAGGAGAAGAGGAAGAGGTTCAAAGTGCCTTAGACTTTTTAGAAACTAAAGAATTTAATTATTTATGTATGCCTAAAGCAATAGAAGCTGATAAGACTGTTATCAAAAGCTGGATAATTAAACTTAGAGATACAGACAAAGTTAAAGTTAAAGCTATATTGGGCAAAGTTGCAGGAAATCATGAGGGAATAATTAATTTTACTACAGAAGATGCACTAGTTGGAACAAAGAAGTATAGTGCTGATGAGTTTACGAGTAGGATAGCTGGTATTATAACAGGGACACCTTTAAGTCAATCAATAACTTATACTAAGCTTAGTGATGTTGTTGATATACCTAAAAGTACTAAAGCCGATGCAGAGTCAAAAGTTAATAATGGAGAGCTTATCCTTATTAAAGAAGCTGGAGCTATAAGAATTGCTAGAGGAATAAATTCTTTAACTGATTTAACTGAAGAAAAAGGAGCGATGTTCCAAAAAATCAAGATAGTTGACACTTTGGATATTATACATAGTGATATAAGAAAGGTAATTATAGATGACTATATAGGAAAAGTTACTAATAGTTACGATAATAAATGTCTATTAATAGTATCTATAAAAAGTTATTTAGAAGAACTAGAAAAATCTGCTCTTATAGAGTCCAATTCTACTGTTGAAATAGATTTTGAAGCACAAAAATCGTATCTGAAATCAAAGGGAATAGATTTATCTTATATGACTTCACAAGAAATAAAAGAAGCTAATACTGGCTCTAAAGTATTTTTAAAAGCAATAATAAAAGCACTAGATGCTATGGAAGATATAGATTTATCAATAGAAATATAGGAGGATTGTTAATATGGCAAATATGGAAGCTAGAAATGTAATGAGTGGTACTTGGGGAGAACTTTGGCTTGATGGAGATAAAGTAGCGGAAGTAAAGAAATTTCAAGCAAAGATGGAATTTACAAAAGAAGATATTATAATAGCAGGTCAAATGGGAACTGATACGAAGTATATGGGATATAAAGGGAAAGGCTCAATAACTTTATATCATGTTAGCTCAAGAATGCATAAGTTAATTGGAGAGAAAATAAAAAGAGGTTCTGAACCTAGATTTGTAGCTATATCTAAGTTAAATGACCCAGATTCTTATGGAGCGGAAAGAATAGCAGTAAAAAATATAGCTTTTGATGATTTAACTTTAGCTGATTGGGAAGTTGGAGTAAAGGGAGAAATAGAAGCTCCTTTTACATTTACTGAGTATGACTTTCTTGATATAATTTAGTTTTGTGTGAAGAGTTGATAAGTATAGATAGTTAATAAATATAAATAGTCAGTGAATAGAAATTTATTGATAAAGGAGTAAATAACAATGAGTGAAAATGGATTACAAAAAAATATAAATATAGTAGACTTACTTTTAAATGCAGATACAGAAAATTTAGAAAGACCAAGTACTATAGTTGAACTAAAAAGATTATCTAATATATTTGGCCAAGAGTTTAAAGTAATGTGTAGAGCATTGACAATAAGTAAAGATGAAGAGATACAAAATACATGTCTTAAAATTGATGAAAACATGAAAACAGATATAGATTTGCCAGAAATGCAGATGCTTACAGTTATAGAAGGTATATGTGATTTAGATGGAAATCTTTTATTTAAAAATAAGGAGTTAATGGATAAATTTAAGGCTCCAACTCCAAAGGAATTAGCGAGAAAGCTATTGTTACCAGGTGAAATTACTAATTTATATAGAATCCTTCAAGATGTAATGGGTTATGGTAAAAATGCAGTAATAGAAGAGGTAAAAAACTAATAGGGACGGATACTAAAACTACAATAATGTATTATTATTGGAAGAAAAAAGGTATTAGACCGTCCCTTTTTTATGCAATGGATAAAGGCGAATTAAAGCTTATTGAAGCTTTTTTCGCCTTAGAAATTGAGGAAGAAGTTGAGAAAATGAAGCATGGATATGGAGTTTGTCCTTTGACGGGAGGTGGTATATAGTGGGTAATGTAAGAGAAGAAGGTATAAATATGTATCTTACAGATAATTACACTCCAAAGATGAATCAAATTATATCAGTAACGGATACTTTTAGAAGAGCAACTGTGGCGGTTTCACTTTCAACTAATGTGATGGCTAGTAGTATAAAAAATTCTATTGGAAGTGCAAGTAGTAGATTAAATAGTTTGAATTCTTCTTTAAGAAAAGTTCAGACTACTGCTAGTAGTGCAAGTTCCACTATGACAAAGTTAAGTTCTAGTATAAATGCTACTTCAGGAACGATTGGAAGTTTAAATGGAAGTATTATGAGACTAGCAGTAACTATAGCTATGATTATTGATTATTTTAGTAAGCTGATTCAAAAGAAAAATGAGTTTAATTCAAATCCTATAATTACATTAATATTTAGAGTTAAGAATAATGTAATAGAAAAAACTAATTCAAAAATAAGATCCTTAAAAAGTCTTGCATCTAATATAAGGTTAAAGATAGAAAGTTTTAGTGTACAGAAAGCTATCGATAAAGCACGTAGTCTTTCAGAACAATTAAAACAACTGACTAAAAATCGTTGGCAAGGAATTGTTAATCTTAAAGATAGGGCAAGTAGTATTATTGGAAAAATTTTACCTAAATTAATGTTATTTAAAGGTTCGCTTTGGAGAGGTGTAATAGCTATAAAGGATATGGCAAGTAGTATTATAAGTAGGGTATTTCCTAAGTTAAGATTGTTTGCAGGTAAGGTATGGAACGGTGCAATAGCTGTAAAGGACATGGCGAGTGGAATACTTAGCTCTATAAAAGGGAAGATATCAGATTTGACGAATGGTGTTACTATAAGTGTTGCTGTGAAAAAGGGTGTTGACTTATTTGGTCAAGAGCAAAATCAGAAAGTTGTCCTAGAAAGTGTAATGAAAAGAAATACTGGGAGTACTAGTAAAAAAGATGTTGATAAGTATTATGATCGTTTAGTAGATATGGCAAATGATACACCTTTTGATCCTGAAGATGTTGTTGCAATGGGAACTAAAGCTAAAATGATTAGTAATATTACTGGGGGTAAAAAAGAAGAAGATATAACTCAGGCTATGGTAGATGTTAGAGCTTTAAATATGGATACAAGTAGCACACAAGATGTATCAGCAGCTTTTTTAAGTGCAGCAAAGGGTAATATGGAATCTCTTAATACTTTGGTAGGAGAAAATTATAAAACTTTTGATGAAGCATTGGAAGGTATAAGTATAAAGCAGATAGGATTAGCTAAAGAAATGAGTAATACAATACCAGGTATAATAGCAGGTGCTCAAACAAGTATTAATAATGGTTTGAAGAGTATTGTTAAACCTTTCGATGATATTTTAGGTCAAGGAATAGGTAAAATAAAAGATTTTATAGAGAGTGGATTAGGAAATTTAGCTGGTTTATCTGAAAAAATGGCTGGTAAGATAGGCAATGTAATGAATGGTAAGGTGATTATTGGTAATAAATATGACCAAATGCAGTTTAGAAGTATGAAAAGTGGAAAAGAGTTTTCTGATTCTAATGAATATAGAATTTCTAATGCAGTTGAAAAGCGAAAAATGATGGCTGAAAATAAACAAGAAAATTTTGAGAATCATGCAGCAACAATGATAGGGAATGCTCCAAAAGCAATTGTTAATACAGGAAGTACACTATTACAAAATATTGACTTTACTGCATTGATAGATTCATTATTACCAGTAGTAAACTTAGTAAATAATTTACTAGACAATATAAACAATAAATCACCAGTTGCACAAGGGTTAATAAGTATATTTGGAACGATAGTAACTACGGCATTTCAACTAATCGGGCCTGTAGTTGAGGCTGTTAGTCCTATTATCACAAGAATTTTTACTTTCTTAGGTGAATATGCTCCCCAAATAAATAACTTTATACAGACACTAGGTGTTATCTGGGAAACAGTTTGGGCAACAATAGGACCGCTTTTAGAGGATGCTTGGATTATTGTAGAACCAGTTTTAGGGGGAATTTTTAGTCTATTTAATGATATATGTAATATTATAAAAGACGTTTGTAAATGGTGGCAAAATTTAATTGATAAAATTAATAAAAATCCAATTATTGATACAGTTAGGTCTATAATTGATGACTGGAATTCAGGTGCAAATAAATCTGGTAATAATGCATTTGGATTAAATTATGTACCTTACAATGACTATCCAACAAGGCTTCATGAGGGAGAAATGGTCTTAACTAAACAAGAAGCCAATCAATATAGAAGTGGAAAAAGTGGTGGAAATATAAGTATAGCAAAATTAGCTGACACAATAGTAATTAGAGAAGAAGCTGATATAGAAAAAGTTACATCAAAATTAGTTTCAAGTATAAAAATGGCACAATTGGGAGGTGTATTATAATGGAAATATGGCTTAGACAAGCAGAAGATAGATTTAGATTTCCAGTATTTCCATCTTCCTTTAGTATTAATGGAAAAGCTGCTGTAAACTCTTCTAGTATACTCAAAATAGGTGAAATAGCAACTTTTGGAGGTGTAGCTCTTAAAAGTATTTCAATATCAAGTTTTTTTCCAAATAAAGACTATACTTTCTGTGATTATACAGGTTTTCCATCACCATATGACTGTGTAAATAAGATTGAAAAATGGATGAATGAAGGGCTTATATTAAGATTTATAATTACAGAAACAAATATAAATATGGAGGTCATAATTGAGGGTTTTAGCTATGAAGAAAGAGATGGGACTAGAGATGTGTATTTTACATTAGACTTAAAAGAATATAAGAGAATAAAAATACCAAAAGTAACTCCAAAAAAATAGCTATTATGGATAATAAGTTGTAAATAACTGCTGATAGAGTTAAATGAAAAGGCAGGTGATTTTTATTATTAAAATTTGGGTACACATAAAAAATGGAAGTATATATGATATAACTGATATAGTAGATAAAGTTTCTTGGTCAGGTGATTATAAATCTCCATCAAGAACTCTAGAGTTTTCAATAATCCAATCCTCTTTTGATGTGAATTTTCAACAAATAGATATACCAATAGCTAGTACGATTTGTTTCTATTTAGATGAGAAAGAGCTTTTTAGAGGAATGATAATTAATAGGTCTAAAGATTCAAGTAGTAATGAAATTAGTTTTGTATCCAAAGATATGGGATTTCTACTTACACAAAGTGAAGTGTCATACAATTTTAAAGACAAGTTAGTTGAAGATATAGCAAAGCAAGTATTTGCTGAAAATAAGCTTGCAGTTGGTACAATAGCAAAGACTAATGTTAAGTATACTAAGATGTTTATAGGAGTAAATGGATATGACACGATAATGAGTGCATATACAGAGGCAAGTAAAAAGACAAAGAAAAAGTATATGATAGAAGCCAATTTAGATAAGTTTAATGTTATTGAAAAAGGAACTGTTACATTAAGTGTTATGTTTGAAGAGGGATTTAATATTATAAATACCACCTTTTCAGAGAGTATGGAAAATGTAAAAAATAAGGTAATAGTAGTAGACCAGTATGGAAGTAAAATTAGTGAAAAAATAGATAATGAAATTTTTAAAGAAGTAAATGTAATAATGCAAAAAGTAATTCAGAAACAAGAGAATCAAGATGTAGATGTGGATAGTGAGTTTAAAGGTATAGAAAAAAGCTGTTCTCTTAAAGGTTATGGAGATGTAAGTTGTATAACTGGTAGAGGGGTAAAAGTTAAAGATTCTTATACAAAGCTTGTAGGACTATTTTATATAGATACAGATAAGCATACCTGGCAAAATGGAGAGTATCAAATTGAACTTGAACTTAATTTTCAAAATCTTATGGATGAAAAATCAGCAGGACAGGATGAACCTAAGGAAGAAAGTAATTTAGGAGGAGAAGGTTATGTAGGAGGAACGGAGTTTGCTACTATATTTACAGCCTATTATCCTGGACCTGGTATAGAAGGTGGAGATACAGATTGTAGAGAGAAAAAGCTCAATCCATCTAAAAAGACATGTGCTGCACCTATGATTGGAGCTTATGAAAAGCCTTATTACACAAAAGAGTTCTTATCAAAACATCCATTATTTAAATATGGTGATGAAGTAAGACTTGTAACAGGAGTTTCTGGACGTGATGGAGTTTATAAAATCAATGATAATGGTTCTGCCATAATTATAGAAAAAGATGGAACTTATCATATCGATGTTTTAGTAAAAAATGCAGAAGAAATGAAAAAGTTTGGAAAGAGAAAAGGAAAAATTATTCATGGTGGTTATGCTGGTAATGTATCTGATAAAGCTAAAATAGTAATATCAGAAGCAAAAAAACATCTAGGCAAGCCTTATAAATGGGGAGGTAATGGGCCAAGTAGTTTTGATTGTTCTGGATTAATGGTCTATTGTTTTAAGAAAGTTGGTATTAATCTTCCAAGAACAGCAAGACAGCAGGCTAGAAAAGGCAAGGCAGTAAATAAATTAAGTTTACAAACAGGAGATTTAGTTTTCTTTTCAAAAAATGGGCCTGAAGGTGAAATAACACATGTTGGTATGTTTATTGGAAATGGAGAATTTATCCATGCTCCACATGAGGGTGATGTGGTAAAAATAAGCAAGTTAAGTGGTAGTTATTACACTAAAAACTTTGTGACAGCTCAAAGAGTTTTATAAAAGGATGGTGATATAATGGCAAATCCGATTAATGAATTTATAGGAATAATGAGAGACGAAGGTAAGTACCATAATCAACCTTCTTTTTTTATTGGAAAAATTAAAAGTAAATTACCAGATTTAAAAATAGAGACAAACAACATCATATTAGAAAAAGAAGATATTTTAATAGATAGTTGGATACTTGATAGACAAATAGAATCCTTTGATACAGAAACAAATCAAGAACATAAACATGAAGTAAAAAATCCTTTTATAGATAATTTTGAATCTGGAGACATGGTAATAATGTTTAGAATAGGCGAGAAATTTGCTGTTGTAAGTAAGTTGGTGAGCTTATAATGAGTACAATATTCCCTTTTATAGGTGTCCCAGAAGATTATATCTTACCTAAAACTGAAGAGTTACCAATCTTTCGTGAAGTGGCATGGGATTTTGAAAAAGATGAACCTATTTTAGAAAAAGGTGATTTTAAAATAATTGAAAAAAAAGAAGCTTTAAAAGTTTGGATATACAAGTGTATAAAAACAAATAGATATGAACATGAGATATACTCTTTAGAGTATGGTACAGAGCTTTCAGAACTTATAGGACAAAAGTATACAAAAGGTCTTACAGAAAGTGAAGCTAGTAGATTTATAAAAGAAGCTCTTTTAATAAATCCATATATATTAGAAGTAAATGTAAAAAATGCTAACTTTAACAGAGACATATTGAGTGCAAATGTAAAAGTATCCACTATCTATGGGGAGGTGGAATTAAATGTATAGTGACCAGACATATGAAATAATAAAAAATAGAACTCTTGAAAATATTAAGCTTGATATTTATAAAGGTGAGGGTTCTTTTATAAACAACATGGTATCTGGAAATAATCTAGAACTTGCAAAAATGTATATAGAACTTTCTAAAATACATAAAATGGCTTTTATACAAGACACATATAACCAATTTCTTGATAAAAGAGTTAATGAATTTGGTGTATATAGAAAGTTGGGAACAGAGTCAAATGGGGAAGTTGAATTTATTGGAGAGAAAGGAACTGTAATAACTAATGGCACAGTAATATCATATAGAGATTTACTATTTGTAGTAATAAAAGATGTAACTATTGGTAGTGAAGAAGGTGATAATAGTCCAGTTCAAGCTCTAGAAGTTGGAAAGAGATATAATCTACCTACAAATTGTGAATTTAAATTAGTTGATAACATATCTGGAGTAACAAAGATTATTAACACTAAAAGCTTTGAAGGTGGTACAGATATAGAGACAGATGAAGAATTAAAAGAAAGATTTTATAAAATACAGAAAAATCAAGCTACAAGTGGAAATAAAGCTCACTATGAAGAATGGGCTTTAGAGGTAGATGGAGTCTATAATGTTAAGGTTTATCCAAGGTGGGGTGGTCCAGGAACAATTAAAGTTTTGATATTTGGGAAAAACAATCAGGCTGTTGATACAGAAACAATTGAAAGATGTCAGCAACATATAGATGAAGAAAAACCTATTGGGCCAACTGTAACAGTTACAACACCATTACCAATAGAAATAAATATAAGTGCAGTGATGAAACTAGAAGATGGATATACATTAGATAATGTCAAAGAATCTTTCTTAGAAAGTATAAATTCGTATTTTAGAGAGATTAGAGGGGAAATAATCTATACGAAAGTCATGGGAATACTGATAAATACTACTGGTGTACATGATTTAAGCAATTTACTTATAAATGGAAGTACAGACAATATAACTATTAATGAGGACAAAATACCAAGTGTAACATCTGTTGATTTTAGTGAGGTGGAAAATCAATGAAACTAATTGATAAACTACCATCATTTGATAGAAATCACATTGTAGAAGAGATACAAGGTGCATATGATACAGAATTAAATATTCTTAAAGAAGATATTGATGATACTTTTAACCAATTATTTGTTGATACAGCAACATGGGGACTAGATATGTGGGAAGATATACTCTGCATTGAAAAAAAAGACCTTGATTTTAATACAAGACGTAGTAATATAAAAGCCAAAATGAGAAGCAGAGGTACTAGTACTATTGAGGTTATAAAAAGTATCTGTGAGGCATATACAAAATCAGAAACAGATATAAAAGTTTATAGTGATAAGTTTACATTCGTACTGAGTTTTATAGCAAATAATTGTGACTATAAAACTCTTTTAGATTGTAGTGATATGATTGAAAAGGTAAAGCCTGCGCACTTGTTACATTATCTAGAGCCTATAATATTAGATGAAAGTATGGTTTATTGTGGTGGAGGGATGGTGTGCAGTGAAGAGGTAAAAGTTCATCCATACTTTGAACCAATTATAAAGTGTAGCGCTGTTGTAAATTGCGGAGCTGGAATGATAAGTAGAGAAGAAATAAAGGTCTATCCTTTAAGTATTAAATGTATTGAGAGTAATTGTAAGATTAATATAGCTATTGCAAATAATACTGGTGTAGAAAATGTAATAGTTTATCCTAAATCGGAGGTGGTATAGTTGGAAGAAAAGTTTTATATAATATTAACCAAAATTGGTAGAGAAAAAATAGCAAATGCGACTGCACTAGGAGAGCTTGTAGGATTAACCAAGTTTCAAGTTGGAGATAGTAATGGAGAATATTATGAGCCGACAGAAGAGCAAACTGCTTTAAAAAATGTAGTTTGGGAAGGAAATATAAATTCTCTAAGAATTGATGAGAAGAATCCTAATTGGATAGTTATAGAGACTATTTTACCAGGAACAGTTGGTGGATTTATGATAAGAGAAGCTGCTGTTTTGGATAATGAAAATAATATAATAGCTATAGGCAAATATCCAGAGACGTATAAGCCACGTGCTGAAGATGGAAGTATTAAAGATTTAGTTGTAAAGATGATTTTACAGCTGTCTAATACTTCAAATATTACATTAGAAGTAGACCCTACATTGGTTTTTGTAACTCAAAAGGATATTCAAGATTTAGATGATAAGTTTGATAAGAATATAAAAGAAATAAAAGTAAACATTGGTGATGTAAATATATTAACTACAGATTCCAAAGATTTATCAGGAGCTATAAATGAGGTAGTTAAAAAAATAGAAAACATATCTTTTGATGATGTTATAAGTGGTCAAATACAAACTGATATATCAGTATTAAAAAATAGCTATAACAAATTATCTGAAAAAGTGCTAGATATATTAATATACCTAGAATTAGAGTCAGAAGTAACTGTAGATGAGGCTGGTTATTGGTATGATACATTAGCAAATGGAAATAACATAGTAGCTATAGAAGGACTTAAGTTAGATTTAAATAGAAAATGTATAACAGGTGAAATGGGTAATGTGATTTTTAGAGATGTGGTATTGCCATTTAGTGCAAATAGAGTTAGATATATACATGAGATGGATAATAACTTTGTTGAGACAAAATCTAGTAATACTTATTTAAAAGAACAAAAAGATATAACTCTAAATAAGTATTCATATGAAATAAGATAAATAAAGGGGGGAGTTCTGATAATGAAGCAAAATAAACTTTTACAACGTGGTGCTTATTTTAACGATAAGAATATATTGATTGATGATTTTGATAAAAGATATAATGATTATGATTTTGTAGCATTTTTTACTGGTATAAGTAATAGTACCTTTGGTTTAAAATCAGATGGGAATTTATATGCTTGTGGTGATAATACAGGTTTTCAATTAGGACTTGGAAAGGATTCGTCAGAGAGAAGGATGTTTAGTAAAGTAAAAATTGATAATGTAAAATACGTATCTTGTGGTTCAAAGCATAGTGTAGCAGTGACTAAAGATGGATTTGCATATGGAGCAGGAACAAGTAATGTAGGTCAATTAGGTGTAATTGAGTCTACAGTATATTATGAATTTACTAAATTACCAATAGATGATGTAAAAACTGTTGCATGTGGTTATGACTTTACTTTTATACTTAAAAATGATGGAACATTATATTCAGCAGGTTTAAATTCAAGTGGTCAACTTGGACTAGGTGATACTAACAACAGAGCCACTTTCACTAAGGTGAATATAGATAGTGTAAAGGATGTAGTAACTTATAATCAATCTGTATTTATCATAAAAATGGATGGAACAGCACATGCATGTGGATTAAATTCAAGTGGGCAGTTGGGAATTAATAGTACTTTAAATAAGAGTGTTTTTAATAAAATAGAAGGTATGGATAATGTAAAACAGATAGCGTGTGGTAGTAGTCATACAATTCTTATTAAAAATGATGGAACTATGTATACTACAGGATATAATGGAGTTGGTCAGCTTGGTACAGGAAATAATAACAATTCAATTGTATTTACTCTTTCTAGTATAAATAATGTTAAGTATGCTTCTTGTGGAAATAACCATACTATGATATTAAAATATGATAATACACTATTTAGTACAGGACAAAACAATTATGGTCAACTAGCAAATGCCAATAAAGATGTAGCAGCGAGAAATACTTTTGCTAAGGTTAACGTAGAAAATATAAAGGATATTAAGTGTGGTTCTCAATTTAACTTTTTAATAAATGGTTTAAAAGAGATATTTGTATCTGGCTGTAATTTAGCAGGTCAACTTGGTTCATTTTTTCATACAACTTTTCTGTATGAGTTTTCAAAGATACAATCTTCAAGTTTAGATAATTATTCAGGTCTATTGGTCAATGATGATTATTTGTATGTTACAAAGGATAATAGTGAATTTTTAAATGTAAAGTTAAGTGATAATTTTCAAGATTATAAGAAGATAGAGTTGACAAATAACAATATGTTTATTGTTATGAATGATGGTACATTGTATGCTTGTGGTTTAAATAATAATGGACAGTTAGGACTGGGAGATACTATTAATAGGTCAGTTATGACTAAGGTAGATATAGATAATGTTTTGGATATAAAGGGAAATGGAAACTCGACTTTTGTGCTTAAGAATAATGGAACATTATATTCATGTGGTTTAAATACTTATGGGATATTGGGTTTAAAGGATGAAGTTAATAGAAATATATTTACAAAAATTGAGCTAGAAAATGTAAAAGATTTTTCTGTAGAAAATGATTATATTATAGCTTTAAATCACTCAAAAGAAGTGTATGGATGGGGTAATCGTATATATACAAATATAGATTCAAAATCAAATTATCCATATAAGCAAAATATTGCTAATATAGAAAAAATAGCTTCATATAATTATTCTATTTATATGATAAACCATGAAGGAAGGTTATATGTTAGAGGATTAAATAATTATGCTCAGCTTGGTGTTAACACTTATGGTAGTGATTATGGAATTTCATTAGTAAAACAGTATAGACCATATTCACAATCTAGTACTTATCAAGAGTTGGTTGATCTACCAAAGATAATTAATGTATTTCCTTTTGATTATGGTTGCGCAATTGTTGATTTAAATGGAAAGGTTTATTTAACAGGACTACATAATTACTCAAATACACAATCTAGCAATATTACTATAAACAATTTCTCTAGATATGGAAAATATGTTGATAGAACAAATGATAATTATAACTATAGTTTTGTACTAAGTCCAGATTTTTCTGACATAGAAAAGGTAGTTGGTAATCCTAGTAATATACTATATATTAAAAAAGGAACTACATATATCACTGGTTATCCAAAAACATTTGGTTCAAATTTTACAGGATACAGAGGATATTCAAGTTTAGGATGTGAAAACTCAAATTTAGGAAACAATTTTATAATTAAATCTTCTAATTCTAAATTACTTGGAGATGGTGTTGCCAGTAATGGAGAATTTGGAAATATAACAAGCCTAGATGGTGTAAGTAATTATGATACAGGGTTAAAAGACATAAAAGATATCATTGTAAAAGGAAATAGTGTAGTAGTAGTAGATAAAAACAACAATATATATGTGACAGGAATGAATCAAAATAACAAACTTGGCATAGGAGAATATAATAATCAACCAGTAAAAAAATTCACAAATATAACTGAACAATCAAACTCATTTATATTTATGGATGATATAAAAGAAATTACAACATCAAGAAATACAATGTTTATAGTCAAAAATGATGGAACAGCCTATGCCACAGGAAACAATAGTTCTGGACAATTAGGTTTAGGAGATACAATAAATAGAAATAACTTTACTCAAATAGACCTTGATAACATAAAGAAAATATCAACAAGTATAGATGGAAACACAACATTTGCAATTAGAAATGATGGAACACTATACTCTACAGGACTAAATACCAAAGGACAGTTGGGACTAGGTGATATAGTAAATAGAAATACATTTACCAAAGTAAATATACAAAATGTAAGAGATGTAGTTTTAGGGACTACTCACTCACATGCAATCAAAGATGATAACACACTATATTCATGTGGAGAAAATACTCATGGACAACTAGGTTTGGGAAGCGAAAGTAGTCATCCAGATGTATTAACATTTACTGTAAACAATATAACTAATGTAAAAGATGTATACTGCTCAGATACAACAACATTCATTGTAAAAGACACAAATATTGCATATTGTTGTGGATACAATAATAATTCACAGCTAGGTATGGGAAATACTACTGACCAGTATAGTTTTATAAAGTGTATGGAAAATGTAAAAGAAGTTATACCAAATGAAATAAATACTTATATAATAACAATCTATAATACTGCATATAGTACAGGTCTAAATACTGATTATTGCTTAGGACTAAATAGTAACAGTAATCAAAGTGCATTTTCTGAAATTCCAATTTCAAATGTAGTAAAGGTAGCACCAAACAGAAATAATGCAGTACTTTTACTTACAAGTGAAGGTGATGTATATACTGCAGGTAAATGT
Source organism: Clostridioides sp. ZZV15-6597 (assembly GCF_020657815.1). Taxonomy (NCBI): domain Bacteria; kingdom Bacillati; phylum Bacillota; class Clostridia; order Peptostreptococcales; family Peptostreptococcaceae; genus Clostridioides; species Clostridioides sp. ZZV15-6597. Next base: position 43,292 of record NZ_JAGWCT010000021.1, read on the forward strand.
AGTAATGGTTCAGGTACAGGAAGTGAGACTCCAGAGAAGATTAAAAAAATAGCATCAAAGGCAAAAGACATAAGTATGAGTTGTAGATGTGGATATTATGTAAGTGATAATGGTGACTTATATGGCACAGGTTTTAATGATTATGGACAATTAGGTCTTGGTGATGTAGCAAAAAGAGATACATTTATAAAAACCAATACAAGAGTAAAGAAAATACTTCCTCTAGAGTATGCTAATATAGCAATAAAAGATACTAATGATATATATATTTGTGGATTAAATAATTATGGGCAATTAGGTGTTGGTAATAGATATGATAGTAGAAATAATGATAATAGAATATTTAATTATAAGCATATGAATTTTGTAATGGGAGATTTAACATCTATTAAAAATAGACATAATTTTATACTTCTAAACAATAAGATAGTTATACCTACTACAAAAGACATAGATTATGGTTTAGTATTAGGAAATTTGTACAAAGGAGACCTTTATACTGAGCTTCCATATGAAGATATAAAAGAAGTATCTATTTCTAAAACTCATATTATTATATTACTTAATGATGGAACAATGTATGGATGTGGTACAAACTACCATGGAGAATTATTGCAAGATTTATCTATAAATCAAGTGGACGAATTTGTGCAGATTAATGTATCAGATGTAAAACATATTTCATGTGGAGATAATTTTACTTACTTTATAAAATCTGATGATAGTCTTTGGTCTATTGGTAAAAACTCAGAGTATCAATTAGGTATAGGGCATAATAATCCAGTTACTGAATTACAAAGAATTACAACTGTATCTAGCTGTAAAGAAGTACATTGTGGTAAAAACTATACTTTAGTAGTAACTACAGGCAATGAATTATTTGTACAAGGGTATAATGATAAAGGTACTTTAGGATTAGGAAGTGATAGTGAAAATACTATAATTAAATTCTTTACAAAAGCATTAACAGACATAAGAGAAATAAAATCTTATGGAAGTGACCATATATTAGTACTTAAAAATGACAGTTCAGTATGGATTACTGGGAAAAATAGAGATGTATATAAGATTGAACAACCTGTAGAATTTTTAAAAGAATTTACAATAATACCTATTTCTGAAGATGTAAATACAGTAAAGGATGTACTTGCAACAGACAATACATTATATATTATATCAGAAGTAGGAACAACAAATGCTGCTATAGAAATTACTGAAAAGTCGATTTCATCAATTAAGATAAAAATACAAGACCCTAATAAAGATATAAGCAGAATAGAAATGCTTATAAATGGAGAAAGTATAAAATCTATAAGTGACTTAACTACTGAAAAAATATCATTTGAAATACCACAAGATAAAATCAAGGTAGGGGAGAATAAGATACTATTTAGAGCTTACTGTAAAGGTGATGATTTATATGCATCTTTATTTATTTTTAAAGAGAGTACTGGAAATTCTATAATTAAAGACTCTTATGTTATGATAGGCAATAGAATGTACAAAGTAGTCAATACAACATCTAATGAGCAAGATATTACAATTACACTAGATAGAGGTCTTGAAGAAGATTTAAACCTTGGAGACCCTATATATCAATTAATAAATAAGACTAAGGTTCAAGTAAAAATAAATAAATCTGATTTATTTAAAGACATGAAACTAGTTGAAATTAAAAAATCAGATTCAAGCTATCAAGAAATCTATGAATTAGAAGAAGCCAACATAAAAAGTGCTCAACCTAAAATCATAGTAGAAAAAGGAGATAAATGGACAGCTATAAAACGTCCATCTATGATTTTTAGATATGATGCAGAAAACAACGAATCAGAAGCTTAAAATGGAGGTGTTAAAAATTGTTTAAATTTGATAAAAACAAAATAGAGCAAATCAAACAAGGTAGAAAAGTAGAAATGCAATATAAAGATATTTCAGACATAAGTGCAGGTCAAGTAAAGCAAGATGATGATATAACAAGTAACTTTATAGCAAATGCAGAAATATATGAGATGTTATTAAGTCAAAATCCTGTCAATGAAGTTCGCAGTATAAGCGCATTTAATACATCAAAATCTGGAGGTGAAAGTGGAATGGTAGAAGTATATGTAGCATTAATTTTAAGAGGAAAGAAAACTATAGAAGAGGTACCAACAATAATTAGAGAACAAGTTAGAATTAGATGTGAAGAACTAGAAATACCAGTTGAATAGTAAACTTAGAATAACTATAGAGTAGTTATTTTTTTTATGCAAAGTACAAGGTCTTACTTACTAAAGTTAAGACCTTGTACTTATTTTTTGCTATATTAATATTTTATAGATTTAATTAATTTATAAAAGAAATAAAAAATTAAAACACTAAATATATAAGTAGCAGTGTCAAAATATAGAGTACTATATGATATTAAAATATAGTAAAAATTCAAGATGTAAGTATAAAAAAATTAGATGATAGGAGACTATAATGGATAAGTTAATAACCGAATTGAGTAGTCTAGGGGCAATAGGGATATTATGTGCTCTTCTATTTAAAAACACTATGGAAGAGAAAAAAGAAGATAGAGATATGTACAAAAAAACTGTAGAGAATTTTATAGAATTATCTACTCAACAACAAGAAATAAATAAAAATATACTTGTACAGATGGGAATAATGAAGATAGATGTAGAGGAAATTAAAGAAAATGTAACTGATATAAAAGATATGTTACAAAAAGAAGGTGTATAATATGAAAGTAGCAATAGTACCAGGTCACACATTGTCAGGAAAAGGAACTGGGGCAGTTGGCTATATAGACGAAGGAAAAGAAAACAGAATCCTAACAGACCTAATAGTAAAATGGCTAAAACTAGGAGGAGCAACAACATATACTGGTAAAATAGACAAATCAAATGAATATCTATCAGAACAATGTCAAATAGCCAACAAACAAGATGTAGACCTAGCAGTACAAATCCATTTTAATGCAAATAAAACAACTCTAAATCCTATGGGAACAGAAACAATATATAAAACAAATAACGGAGAAATATATGCAAAAAGAGTAAACTCAAAACTTTCAACTGTGTTTAAAAATAGAGGAGCGAAAGAAGATATAAGAAACCTATACTGGCTTAATCATACAAAAGCACCAGCAATACTAATCGAAACTTGTTTTGTAGACAGTAAAGTAGACTCTGATTATTATATTAGAAGCAAACACACAATTGCAAAACTAATAGCAGAGGGCATTTTAAATAAAAATATAAAAGAAGAAGATAACTTACAGGAATCTTATGAAAATGTAATAGTATATTCTGGAGAAGTTGATAAAGCAATTGCAACCATAATGTCATTTTATATAGAAAAAAGCTTATTAATTGATATAAAGGACTATAAAAATAAAATGGCAAAAAACATTTTTTCTATAGGTGGAAAATCTACTGAAGTCGTAAAAAATTATTCTGATAAATATATTGAATTTGTTGGGAATGATAGAAAAGAAACTTTTGAGCTTGTGTTAAAGTACTTAGAAAAGCATAATTAAAATATAAATAAAGAAATATATATAAATAAATGTGTAAAACAAATAGATAGGAAACTTGAATAAATTAGCTTAATTAGAAAACTAAATAAAACGAAACAAATTAAAAAAATGAACAAATATAAAAGCGGTAGCATTAAATGCTACCTCTTTTTATAATTAAACTATAAAATTATTGTCTGTTAACTAAAATAGCTATCTTAGCATCTGGATTATAACTTATTTGAACCATTTGATTTTTCTTAATATGTTCAAGGTCTTCACCACCATAAGCAATTTGTAATTTAACTGGTAATTTACCTTGTTTTATAATAGCAACATACTCTTTTTTACCTTTTTTCTCTAAACTAATCAAATTGCCAACATAAGGTTTAAAGTTTTGATACTTTTTACTAGAATTTCTTATGTAGAAGAAAGCACCAACAGCAATAACTAAATTTATGCCAAGTGTAACCCAAGAATTGATTTTCAGCATAGCTCCAGCGATTATTATCACGAACATTAAAACGATAGGTAATATAGCCTTCTTAAGAAGTAATTTACCCATTATTTCATTAGCCTTTTTCTCAGGGCCACTCATAGTTTTTGATCTAGCAAATGATTGCGCGAATTTGTCTTTTAAGCCCATTTTATCCTCCTAATTTTAATAAATATTTAGTTATAATAACGAGAGATTACTTGAAACTAAAAATTTACTACATTTATATTATGTTTGACTTTTGTATAAATAATTACATTCAAGTAAAGCAAAATATACTAATTATTTTATCATAAAACTATAAAAAAGAAAATAAATGAAATAAAAATATTAGAGCAAAGAAATGATGTAAAATCGTATCAAAAGCAACATAAAAATTATTTATCTATTTTTTTATCTTTATTTTTATTATACTCAGTTTTTTCAAAGTCTTTCTCTTTTTCATATTCATGAAGTTTTAATTCAATCATACCTTCTATTTTTGCTCTATCATAATCACTTAGTTTTCTAAAGTTTTTTAAAAGTTTTATTTCATCAGAACTTATGCTATTAAATGGATAGTTTGGTGAGGAATCGCAAATTAAATTTGATTCTTGTGATATATTATCTCCATTTAATAGCCAGTCTACAGAAACATTAAATATATCAGCTATGGATTTTAATATCTCATAATTTGGTTTTCTAATATTTCTTTCAAATTTACTCAAATTATCACAGTTTAACATTTCTTCTAATTCATATTGCTTAAGGTTCTTTGTTTTTCTTAAATAAACAATTCTTTCTCCTAAAGTATCCATAAACACTCTCCATTCAATTAATGTCAGAAAGACTTTTTAAAATATAAATAGTTGCAAATTTAAGGTCAAAATGACATAAAAATATTGACTTAAGGTCAAAATGACTTTATAATTAATTTAATGATACGAAATTACATCCTAATTTTAGCACAAAGTAATCAAAAAATCTTATTTAGTATTAAATAAATTCATGTACTTAATATTTGTACATATTTAAAAAATATACTAAACAGAGGGAGGTGTATAAATTTAATAATAAAATTAAATATAAATCCACTTAGAAAGGAAACTTGATTAAATGGATACTCGAAAAAAATGGATACCTTTTTTGGGAATACAGGTCAAGCAAAGGCTTATTGAATTAAACATGACTCAAAGGGAATTAGCAAAAAAAGTCGGTGTTAATGAAAACTATTTGTCAGCTATTTTAAATGGCAGAAGAACAGGAAAAAAATATAAATCATCAATTTATCAATTGCTTAATATAGAATATTCAGAAGAAGATTAATATTAATAACTAATATATGAAGAAGGGGCATATTATTATGTGTAAATTAGATTCAGAAGGAGTAATAGAGTGCTGTAGAGCAATTGATGATTTTATTACGGCTCTCAATGGTGTACGAAGTTTAAACATGGAAAAACTGGATATTTTAACTAAATATTCTACTTCATGTTCAATCCTTCTTAGAGAGGAAAATTACAAAGGATGTACAATTGTATATAAAAAGATGTTGGAAGAATTAAAGACATAAATAATATATTAATTAGAGATAGAAAGAATTACATAGTGAGATAGAATATTTTTAAAAATATATAAAAAACATATAAACTAAAATATGGATATGTTAATCTAACTACAATAAATGTGTTTGTAATTAAATTATAGTTTATTTGAGCAACTTAATATCCATATTTTAGTTGTTAATTTAGCACAAAAAAAGAATCTTTATAAATGATGTAAATTCGTATCAAATTATGTATGTTTAAACTGGTTTATCGTTACTATCAGTAGGAGAATGTTTTTCTAATTCCTTATATTCAGATATCTTAAACTCTAGCATTCCTTCTATTTTTATTTTATCACGTTCATTCAATTGCCTATAGAGATTTAATATCATCATTTCATCATCAGTTACATGTAGATTATACAAATAATCTTCCTTATTTTCTTCAACACTATTATTGGAGTTTACTTTTTCTTTTCCATATAGAAGCCAGTCAGTGCTAACATCAAAATAATCAGCTATTGACATTAATATATCGCAATTAGGCTTCCTACCTCCAGTTTCAAACTTACCTAAGTTTTCAAATTTTAAAATATCCATAAGTTTACGCTGGGTAAGTTTTCTGGAGTTTCTCAAATAAGCAATTCTTTTTCCTAAAGTATCCATGAAACACACTCCTTTCTTTTTATAAATAAAAGTCTAAATGACATTAAAAATCGAGGTATATTCTTTTTGTTCTATAAAATTACTAAAATAAAGTCTAAATGACATTTTGCTTAAATTAATATACTCATACTATGATTTTAACATATTATAATTGAAAATATATGGTTTATTTTGATTTATAGATATCTTTTAATAGGCAAAAGTAGATATTGAAAATAAAGTAGTTTCAATAATATATTTTATAGATTACTTTTAAAGTATACTTGGGTATGAAAATATAATTTTCTAATAATGAAGAA